>JAFGMS010000193.1 GCA_016927375.1 Anaerolineae bacterium | reverse complement strand
TGAAATCAGCCATCTCCGCATTCCACGAGAACCTGAAGGCGGAAATTGTCGAAGTTGCGGAAGCCAAAAGCGCGGTTGATAATGCCATGGATAGCCCGGTTGGTGCCTTCAACAAATCCCTGGGACACACGGTCAGTGTATTTCGATTTCGCAATAGGAGCCAACGGTTACCTTTCAGGGTCTGGTATAAAGCCTCATCGCCATCTTGCTTAGCCTTGCGCTGAATGCTTCTCCGTATCAAGTCGATGCGGTGGTTGAGTTGCTTCATGACGTGGAAACGGTCAGCGACAATGTGAGCGCGAGGCAATTTGCTATGGACAGCACGCCGATAGGCGTCTGACATATCCATCGATACCGTTCGGATGGCCTGACGTTCTTCCGGTGTCAACCCATCCAGCCACGTTTCAAAGGTCTCCTTGAGGCGATTCGGCAGCACAGCGAACACGCAGCGGCGAACCAGATCGGACAGCACTAAGGCATATTGTTTGTGCCCCTTGCGTAGCGAAATCTCATCTACTCCCAACACACGAACCTTCTGATTATCGACGGGGCGCATCGCGCGTTTGGCTTGCCGCTTGAAGATATCCAGCACCGTCGCTTCATGTAACCCGGCCTCAAGTGCGACTTGCTTGCGAGGCATTCTGGATGTTCAATTCGCCTACCCGCTTGACTGCTTTGGCTGCATCTTTGGCAATCTTCTTCTTGGGCGCCGGCAAGCTTAATGGCATATTTGGTCTCCGCCTCCTACACTCTCTTTTTGCCCTGCATTCTACCCCGATTGTCCTCTCCGGCTCACCTTTTCCCCCACAATTCTGCGTTGAGCCATTTTAGTTCGCCCTCATATTTGCACCCATCATTTGAGCACAGTTGGCTCATAAGCGGATGGTAGTCCCGCAGTATTCGCATTGAATACTATCTACACCGCGCATAACAACCTGATCGATGCTGGCGCCACAAGAGGGGCATTTACTGGGCACGGATTTGGCCTTATCCAGAGTCTCCTGGTCGATTTCAATAGCCCGGCCTTTATCGAAGTCTCTTGCTTTCGCACGGTTAATCAGTGATTGCCATTCTTCGTTAGATTGCCAGATGTGGAAATGAGCGCTCGGAACCTGGGCATCAGGGGCAAATTTGAGCTCAATGTGATCTTCGTTCTTCATCAAGCCCGTCTTGCTGAGCTCGATCCCTTCTACCAGGGCAATAGGGACATCAAGCAGGAGCTCCTGAACCGTCTGTTTTTCAGTGGCCACGAACAAGACCTTCTTGGTGGCCACCTTCTCCTTCTGCTCAAAAATCAGCCGCTGGTCTGTCAGGTACAGCACGCCTTCCGGATCGCCTTTCTTCTCCTTGCCGCTTCTGGCCCAGACCGCTTTGACGGCCATGATCCCGGATTCGGTAGGCAGCAGCTGGAAGGTGGCCTCAGACAGCTCGGTCATCATCCACTCGATTTTGTACAACTTGGATTTCAGTTGGCTTAACTGGCTGTTGAACTGGTCATACATGCCGCTGATGGCGCGTTCTGCCGCTTCGACCTTGCTTTCCAGAGTGTTCAGGCCTGTCTCCAGACTCTTCAGCGTTGGCTGTGCGGCTGAAGGGTTGTCACTGAGCCGGGCCACCTGATTCATCTTGTTTTCCAGGGGTTTGAGCGCGGCCTGCAGGCTGTTGGCCTGGGTATCGATTTGCTGCGTGACAGAAGGGGACAGCTCCTGCCACTGTTTTTGGTAATCAGCAGCCTGGTCTTCCATATCTTTGTCGAAAGCGTAACCTTTGCCACGAAGGTCTGCAATTCTTTGAGCAAGGCTGTTGACTATAGTTTGAATATCTTCGATTGAGTCCCGGGCATTGGCTAACTGGACTGCTTCCTGCAGCTGGCTGATTTGACTTTGTATCGAGCTGATTTTACTGCCAAGTTCTTCCTGTGGGGTTTGTGTAGACATGGTTTCTCCTGATTCTGGCGTTGGTTGGTTAACGATTCGGTTAAGGATTGATGCGATATGTTTCCTGTAAACTGTTGGCCTGCGAGAGATAACTTGGGTTGAGCTAAGCCGCGGTAGGAGAGAAGGCGGCCGGCTTGACTATATAAGCAAAGTGTAAACCCACTTGGGTTTTAGCGAAACTGCCGGGCGGGAACAAACAGAAAACCTTCGATGCCTCAAAGAGGCATCGAAGGTCTCCATTCTCCTGCTATTCAGTTTATCAGAAAGTGTCTCTTATCTGAACGTCGATGTCCTCAAGGTTCTCTCCCGGACGGCAAATCGTCCTGATGTTGACTCCCCATCAATCGGAACAACCACTTTCTCTAAGGTCGAAAATCCTTTAGGTCTGGGCTTTCAAGACGTTCCTGATGGCCTTAGACCACTTCCTGCTCTTGCCCGGCCTCGGCGGCCAGCTGCGCGATATTCCCCGGCAGGTCCTGGGCGATGGCGATCACCCGGGGCTGACCGGTCGCCGGCTGTGTGGTTGTGTACACCCACCACAGACCGTCTTCCTGCTCCGCAGCGCCCTGCTCGATCAGTACATCGCCTTCGCCGGTGATGATTACCGTCACCCGCTCGACTTGCACATCATCCAGCGCCTTGATGCGGATGCTCCCGCCCGCCTGCCCTGCCCACCCGCTCAGGTCAATCGCTTCGATCTCCGGTGCGTGGAACCAGTCCGCTATAGCCACGTTGTAACCCGATCTGGGCGTATCCTCGGCCTTTTCGGTATAGACTGCCTCCGATTTGACCATCTTGGCGTACATCACGGCTTCCCGGAATGCTTCCTGCTGGGAGAGCTGTTCCTCGCTGAACTCTCGGTCGTCAGGGAAGGTGGGCTTGATGCTGATGATGGTGCGCCCAGCCTTGTCCCGCTTGACCACTATCTGGTCGCCGAGCATCCCACTCAGCCCGGTCATAACAACATTTTTCTTAACTCGTGCCATCGACTGCTTCTCCTTGGCAATTTTGCGAACTCCCCATTGGGGTGGAGAGCTTCCGGGCATCCTTCGTTCTTCCTTCGTCGATCCTTCGTCGATCCTTCGTTTGCCCTGCGCGCGCCCTGTGAGCTCAATAGGGGCAAACGGGTAGTTTGGATTGTAGCTGCGATGGATGTTCCCGGTTATGGGCGGCTGTGTAGTCGCCCCTCTTCTGTGCCGGCCCCTTTGTGTTGCGCACCACACCGGAACACAAGCACCACACCAGTATAGCACCCAAGTTCTAAAAAGTCAAGAAGTCGATGTTCTTTTGGTCCGCAATTGGGGTCGGAATACGCGTTCTGTTATTAAGTGCGAGTATCTTCATCTCGTTCCGGCGCTCACGTTTTTTGATCCGGGTACCCCATCTCAATACTGGCGGTACCCCCTCATACGTGAGGGTTGTCATTCCCGCGAAAGCGGGAATCCATGCGCCACAAGCTCACATAAGGGGGTTATTGGAGCGATTGCTCTGGCCCGGCCATGGCCCCTGGCTGCCTCAACTATGCCATCCCTGCTATACTAATAGAATACACTCTGTTGAATATCGGTGTCTGTAATATACTGTCCGTCTTTAGGGCAAGTACCACTAACCACACGGTTTGCCGTCCAACCGTCAACAACTGAAAACTGTGAACATATGAACTGTGAACTGTAAACTGTAAACTATCAACCGTAAACCAGGTTTGCCTATGACACCTACTCCCATGCCCACACTCGATATCCTTTTCCTTCGCTTTGGCCTGGCCTTGGTCCTTGGCTTTCTGATCGGCCTGGAGCGCGAGCGTGAAAAGGACCTGCTCTTTGCCGGGATGCGCACCTTTGCCCTGATCAGCCTGCTGGGCGCAACTGTGGCTTTTGCCAGCCAGCAGTTTGTCGGTCCCTGGCTGATGATCGTCGGCTTTCTGATTATCTCGGCCTTCGCCTTGGTGTCGCATATCCGCGGCGCCGGCACAGGGCACATCGGCATCACCACCGAGGTAGCCTTCCTGCTGGCCTACCTGATGGGGGCGCTGGTCTATTGGGATATGCTGGTACTGGCAGCTGCTATGACTGTTGTTGTCGTACTGGTACTGACCTTCAAACCCAATCTCCAGGATTTCCTGCAGCACGTAGAGCGCGAAGACTTGTGGGCCGGACTGGAGTTCGCAGTCGTATGGGTGATTGTCTTGCCTATCCTCCCCGACCAGACCTACGGTCCCCTCGATGTTCTCAACCCGCGCGAAATTTGGTTGATGGTGGTGATCGTCGCCGGTTTGAGCCTGGCTGCCTACATCCTGTCGCACCTGTTTGGCATGGAACGTGGCATTGGGATGACCGGCATTCTGGGCGGGATGATATCCAGCACGGCCGTAACCTTCGATTTCGCCCGCCGCAGCCAGGATGAAAAGCAGCGCGCGTTTTCTAATCTGTTCGCCCTGGCCATCGCCATTGCCTCGGCCGGTATGTTCGTGCGTGTGGTAGTGCTTACGCTGCTGATCAACAGTACGCTGGGGATAATCCTGTTTCCGCCTATGCTGGCCGGCTGTATGATCTCCCTGTTAGGGGTAGCATTGTTATGGTGGCAGATTCGCCGCCAGCCCGAAGCAGATCTGAGCAATGTGCCATCTCAGCATATCCGCAGCCCTTTTGCTTTGCGGCCTGCTCTCCAGTTTGGCCTGATCTTCGCGGTTGTGTTGTTGATCTCCCGGGCAGCTCAGGTCTATCTGAATGAGACCGGTGTCTACCTCTCCGGCCTGCTCGGCGGGCTGGGCGGACTGGACGCTGTAGCCCTGTCGATGGCCAGGTTGTCCCGCATGATGGTTTCTGAGACTGTTGCCATGCGTGGCATTACCCTGGGGGCTGCCTCTAATATGCTTTTCAAAGGCGCCGTTGCCGTCATCTTGGGGACCGGCGAAGTACGTAAGAAGATATTCCCTCTGTTCGCCCTGGCCGCAGCCGTCAGCGTCGCCGTTGCCTTTCTGATTTGATACACTATGCGCTATCTGCCACACGCTATAAGCCATCCAGCTATAAGCCATATGCCAAGCAGGTGAACGATGAGCCAAGCAACCTTCCGCTTCTACGCAGAGCTGAACCCCTTTTTGTCACATCGCAAGCGTCATGTGGCCTTTAAGCACAGCTTCAACGGCCGCCAATCCATCAAGGATATGATCGAGTCTCTCGGCGTCCCCCACACCGAGATTGATCTGATACTGGTCAACGATGAGTCGGTGGATTTCAGCTACCTGGTCCAGGATGGCGACCAGATCAGCGTCTACCCCATGTTTGAAGGCCTCGATATCTCGCCTGTGCAGCGTCTGCGCCCCAAGCCGCTGCGTGATGTGCGCTTCGTCCTCGATATCCACCTGGGCAAGCTGGCCGCCTACCTGCGCATGTTGGGCTTCGATACACTGTACCGCAACGATTATGAAGACAGTGAGCTGGCCCGTGTCTCCAGAGACGATCACCGCATTCTGCTCACCAGGGATCGCGGCCTCCTCAAGCGCAGCATGGTCACGCACGGCCATTATGTCCGCGAGACCAACCCCCGCCGCCAGCTGGTCGAAGTGGTCCGGCATTTCGATTTATTTCGTTCTGTTGAGCCTTTCAGCCGTTGTGTCAACTGCAATGGGCTGCTTGAGACGGTCGATAAAGAAACCGTTGCCGATCAGCTCATGTACCAGACGCGGCAGCATTACGATGAGTTCCAGCGCTGCACAGAGTGCGGGCAGATCTACTGGAAGGGTTCCCATCACCAGCGCATGGAGCATCTCATCGAACACGTCCTGGCCCAGGAACCAACCTCCTCATCATGATGTTTCACCCTCGATGGTAAGGTAGCATTCGCACAACAGTTGTGCTACAGTGTGACCTACCAGTAATACTGGTCAGTAGATTGCTGTGGACTGTAAACCGTTCACTGTAAACTAAACACCCATCACTCATCGCTCATCACTGTCTTGTCGCTGGTTACGGATAGATACTCTATCGTAAACGAGCGCAAGAGAGTGGAGGTTGTGTTCGCATGTCTGTAGACTCAACGATTGTTCAATGTAAGCTACACATTCGTCACTTATCACTCATCACTCATCACTGTCTCTTGGGAGTTCTATGATCGGTCAGAAGATCGGCCAATACCAAATTATCTCGGTGATCGGCCAGGGTGGCATGGCAACAGTATATAAGGCCTACCAGCCGGCCTTCGACCGTCACGTGGCCATCAAGGTGCTGGGCGCCCAGCTTTCCCAGGATCCTACTTTTATCAAGCGCTTCCAACGCGAGGCCAAGGTGGTGGCTCGCATCGAGCATCGCTCCATCGTCCCCATCTATGGTTATGGCGAGCACGATGGTCTGTACTACATCGTCATGCGGCTGATTGAGGGCGGCACGCTGCGCAGGAGGATCCACCAGGACCGGCTCAGCCTGCCGCTGCTTGCCCGCATCATCGGGCAGGTAGCCGAGGCGCTCGATTACGCCCATCAGCGCAACGTCATCCACCGCGATCTCAAACCCAGCAACGTCTTGCTCGATAAGCAGAACAACGGCTACTTGACCGATTTCGGCATCGCCAAGATGGTCGGTTCCAACACACAGGTAACGGCCAGCGGTGTCGTCGGCACCCCCAGCTATATGTCGCCCGAGCAGTGCCAGGGCAAGACACTTGGTCCACCCAGCGATATCTACGCTCTGGGTGCCATCCTGTTCGAGACACTTACCGGTAAAGTACCCTATATTGCCGATACCCCCCTCTCAGTCATGTATATGCACGTCCGTGGCTCGATCCCATCGGCCTGTGCCGTCAATCCCAAGCTGCCTCCGGCTGTCGATAGGGTGATAGTGCGGGCACTGGCCAAGCGCCCAGATGATCGCTATCCCACCGCCGTTGCCCTGGCCGCCGATTTCCGAGAGATCGTAGGGGGAGAAGAGCTGCCCAAGCCGAAGAAACGCGGCCTGTTCTCACGGCGGCCGCGCCAGAAGCCCGAAAAAACGCCGCCGCCGTCTATCCCTGCTCCAGAGGTCGAAGAAGCTCCCCCAACAGTGCTCAGAGGCGTCGAGCCCGTCAAGGCCGAGCAGAACAGCCCGCCGACCATAGCTGTTGGTCCTGTGAAGCAGGGACTGCCGAAGGCCGTTCAGAGTATCATGGTAGGTTTCGGTGGTATGGCTTTATTGGTGGCCCTGGTAAGCGCAGGCTGGTTTGGCCTGAGCCTACTCAAGAACGGCGGCAGTTCAGCTGTCGTACCGACCCGGCCGCCCATTGTCACGCTGATTTCGATCACCCAGTCTCTTACGCAGAGGGCCACTGAGACTGTTTCTCCGGTTGCGACTTTTAGCAGCACACCTTCACTCTCGCCAACGAGCACATTTTTACCTACCAGCCCACCAACTTCCTCCCCCTCAGTGACGCCCTCGGTGACACCTTCCAGGACGCCAACCAACACGCTCACGCCAACAGCCACGCTGACTTCGCTGGCCTCCAATACGCCATCGCCAGTCCCAACCCTGGTTCCCGGGGTGCTGCCGCCGCCGGCCGGCGGCGGTAGGCTGGCTTTTGCCTCCAATCGCTATGGTGACTATGACGTCTTCCTGATCGATAGCGATCGCAGCAATTTGCGCCAGATCACCACCAGCCCGGCCTCCGACTACAGCCCGGCCTGGTCACCCGATGGCCGGCAGCTCGCCCTGGTCTCCTCGCGCGACGGTGATGCTGAAATCTGGATAGTGAATGTGGGATGCGTGGCGCTCCCGGAGGGCTGTGAGAGGAACCTGGTCCAGCTGACGTTCAACATGGCAACCGACATCGACCCGGCTTGGTCGCCCAACGGACAGCAAATCGCCTATGCATCCAACAAAGATGGTGATTTCGAGATCTATGTCATGAACGCCGATGGCTCCAATATCCGCGCGATCACCGACAACAGCAGCGATGATTTCTCCCCTCAGTGGTCGCCGGATGGAACAAAGATCGTCTATCATGGACAGACGGGCAGCAGTAGCCATCTTTACAGTGTTCAGGTTGCTGGCAGTACTCCCGAACAGCTCACTTCTGCCGGACCGCTCAACCTGTGGCCTGATTGGGCGCCTGACGGCAGCGAGATTGCTTATACTGCGACGAATGCATCGGTTGCCGGAGCACGGGCGTTGTTTATTCTTGATCTCGGCACCGGCCAATCGACCCAGCTGCTCGATGGCGAGGGCAACGACGAGGCGCCTGCCTGGGCGCCCGATGGCGAGCATCTGGCCTTTTCTTCAGATCGCGGTGGGGACGGCAATGTCGATCTATATATACTCGATGTGATCAGCAGCGCCGTGGAGCAGCTGACTTCCGATGCTGGTGAGAATATCTCACCGGACTGGCAGCCACTCCCCTGACGAAGGGCAAGCGTAGACGTAACTGCTCAGCTGCCTGGGGCTTTCTACTGTGTCCATAAGTGATGTGTAAAAGGTAAACAGGTAATAAGATGTGACGAGTTCACAGCCTGAGATCACAAGTTGCAGCTTGAAAAGCTAAGAGCTGAGTAGTTACGCGTAGACTTCATCTGACCCCGTTCCAATGCTCTGTGTCCGGTTCTTAAGGAATGAGGAATCAACCTTGACGGGGCTGGTTTTGCGCCTTCGTTTTTTTGTGTCTGTGGCTGAGTTTGAGGGGGGCGATTTCGCTGAGTTTGAGTGCTGTTCGGAGTAAATGTAACAGCTTCTGTAAAGAATCTGGTCAGAGTCCTTGTCTAGGTGTCACAGCATGTATATAATGGTGCATATGCCATGGGCCTGCGAGCATTCTCGTGACTCTTTCGACACAGCAACCGCTCTAACATAGTCCAGGCTCACCTTCTGCCGATCCAACACATGCCGAGGTGGAGAATGGATATCATCAAGGTTTCAGCACACTCGCGGTCCACTGCCGTCGCGGGAGCAATAGCGGGGATTGTCCGGCAGCATAAACATGCGGAAGTTCAGGCTATTGGTGCCGGTGCAGTTAACCAGGCGATCAAGGCTACTGCTATTGCACGGGGGTATCTGGAGTTGGATGGAATTAATATTTGCTGTATTCCCTTTTTTACAGAAATCCAGATAGAAGATCAGGAACGAACAGCCATCAAGCTGGTTGTTGAGCCTCGATAGCAAGGGCGACCCTGGTGGTCGCCCCAAAAAGGCCAATCTGTGGTTTGCTGAATTCAGGAAAGGGCTGGCTTGTCTGGCTTGGTGAGGGCATCAACAGGCAAGCCTTTTTCCCTGTTCTCCAGCCAGGCCAAAACATCTTCTCGCTGCATCTCTGTGATGCGTTCCTTGCTGCGGAGCGTATCCAGAATGGTGTGCATGGTCAGTGCGCAGTGAACCTGGTATCCCTTATCAGCCAGATCCTGCACACCTCCCATTTCCCGGTCGACCACCATTAGCAGGGTAGGGACCTTCAGCCCGGCGGCTTCCAGCTCGGCAATGGCTTCCAGCTTGCTGTCCCCGCGCGATATCACATCGTCCACCAGCAGCACCGTCTCGCCTGCCTTATATTCCCCCTCGATCTGCCGCCCCGTGCCATGCCCTTTGGCCTGCATGCGAGGGTAGATCAGCGGGCAGTCCATCGCCATGCTGAGCGCCACGCCAATCGGCAGCCCGGCCAACGGGATGGCTGCCAGACGGTCAAACTTCAGGGGCGAGGCTGCCCCCTGGAGTACCTGGGCCACCCGCCGTAGCGTTTTAGGCCTGGAGACCAGCAGTCGCAGATCCAGGTAGATGGGCGATATCTCGCCCGATTTGAGAGTGAACTCCCCCAGTTGCACCGCGCCCAGGTCATGCAAGTCGAGGATCAGTGATTCGAGTTCAATCATTGTGCGGTTAACCTTTCTATAGCCTTATTGATAGGGGCAAGAGAGGTTCTCAATCAACGAGAACCTCTACATCGAGTTCTTCTTGTGGTGCGCCTTCGGTAAGATAGCGTTCGACAATGTCGGCCAACGACAGTGGGGTCAGCCGTTCGCTTGCTTCTGCCAGCTCGGCAGCCGGCCACCACCGGAACCGGTCCAGGACTGTTGCCTCCACCGGGTCGGTCATCTTTGGCTCGAAGCGCTCGACGTGTACGATGAAATATTCTTCGCGTTGGCATATCCTCTTATCGGCCCAATCGAAGGTGTGCTGCCGCCGCCAAACCAGGGGCCCGACCTCGAATTCCTCGATCCCCAGCTCCTCCCGAAGCTCCCGTCGCAGCCCATCCTCGATTGTCTCACTTGGCTCAAGGCCGCCGCCCGGCGTGATCCACCAGAAACACTCATCGTTGCCCGGCGGGTGGATGCGCATCAGCAGCACCTCGTTCTGCGGCGTCAACAAAATTGCCCGAATAGCCTGTCGTTCAACGATCATGAACCTCTCTCTTCCAATCAATGATGCCCCCAACTGTATCGCATATCCGGTCTATGTGCATGCTTCATTTCCCGTTCCATGCCTTGTGCAGAAATGAGCGGAGCCTATCTAGCCGCAGAGCGACGACCAAAGGTCATAGACCGCAGAGAGCGCAGAGAAAAAGAAGGAAAAAACTCTGCGTCCTTTGCGGTCTCTGTGGTGAATCCCTTTGGCAATGTTTAACCTGCGGTCACTTTCTCCAACACCCCCCGCAAATGCTGCCCCGTGTGGCTCTCCTCGATTGCCGCAACCGTCTCCGGCGCCCCCTCAGCGACCACGTAGCCGCCCGCTTCGCCGCCCTCCGGCCCCAGGTCGATGATCCAATCGGCCGTCTTGATCACATCCAGGTTGTGCTCGATGACGATCACGGTGTTGCCGGCATCGGTCAGGCGGTGGAGCACATCCAGCAGCCGCTGGATGTCGGCGAAGTGCAGGCCGGTGGTCGGCTCGTCGAGGATGTAGATGGTGTCGCCGGTCGAGACACGGGCCAGCTCTCTGGCCAGCTTGACGCGCTGTGCCTCGCCGCCTGAGAGCGTCGTCGCCGACTGTCCAAGCTGGATGTAGCCCAGGCCGACATCATAAAGCGTCTGTAGGATGCGCTTCGCCGCCGGCACCTTGTTGAAGAACTCCAGAGCCTCCGCCACGTCCATCTTCAGCACCTCAGCGATGTTATGCCCCCGGTAGGTGATCTCCAGTGTCTCACGGTTGTAGCGTGTCCCTTCGCACTCACTGCACGTGATCCACACGTCCGGCAAGAAGTGCATCTCGATGCGCTTGACGCCCAGCCCCTTGCAGGCCTCGCAGCGCCCACCTTTGACGTTGAAGCTGAAGCGGCCCGGCTTATAGCCACGCGCGCGGGCGGCCTGCTTCCTGGCAAACAGCCTGCGGATAATCTCAAACAGGTGCACATAGGTGGCCGGGTTGCTGAGCGGCGTCCGCCCGATTGGCTCCTGGGTGATGTTGATGACCTTGTTGAAGTACTCCAGCCCATCGATGCCTGCATGCGCGCCGGGCGTCGATTGCGCCCGATGGTAATGGCGGGCCAGTGCCGGGTGCAGCGTCTCGCTGATGAGGCTGGACTTGCCCGAGCCCGACACCCCGGTCACGCAGGTCAGCAGGTTGGCCGGGAAGCGAACGACGACATTCTTGAGATTGTGATGGCGTGCCCCGCGGATGGTCAGCCAGCGGCCATTAGGTGACCGGCGCCCGTTAGGGGAGACCACCTCGCGCTTGCCCGCCAGGTATTGGCCGGTCAATGAATTGGGATTGGCGATGATCTCATCGACCGTCCCGGCGGCTGTCACCTGGCCGCCTTCCACACCCGCCCCGGGGCCCATATCGATGACGTAATCGGCAGAGCGGATGGTTTCCTCGTCGTGCTCGACTACCAGGACGGTGTTGCCCATATCGCGCAGCTCGTGCAGCGTCTCGATCAGCCGCCGGTTATCGCGCGAGTGCAAGCCAATGCTGGGCTCGTCCAGGATGTAGAGCACACCGACCAGCCCGCAGCCCAGCTGGGAGGCCAGCCGGATGCGCTGCCCTTCGCCGCCTGAAAGTGTCGGGGCAGGCCGGTCGAGGGTGATGTAGTGCAGCCCGACGTTCATCAGGAAGGCCAGCCGCCGGCGCAGCTCACCGAGGACATCCTCGGCAACTACCTGTTCCTCGCCGCTGAAGTCGAGGCTCTCCACCCAATTGAGTGCCTGCCCGATGGGCATCGATGTGACCTCATGGATGGTCAGCCCGCCGACGGTGGTGCTCGATGCCTCCTTGCGCAGCCGTCCGCCGCCGCATTCGGGGCAGGGCTGCTGCGACATGAATTGGATGTACCAGCGGCGCGATCCCTCTGAGTTGGTCTGCTTGAAGCGCCGCCTGATGACGTCGATGACGCCCTCGGCCGGTCTGTTCATCTCGCCTGACCAGTGCTCGCTTTCCCCCCTGACACGGATGCTCACATCGCCCGAGCCATACAGGATGACCTGTTGGGCTTTCTCCGGCAGCTCCTGCCAGGGCGTGTCGAAATCGAAGTCGAATTCCTCAGCCAGCGCAGCAGCGATGCGGTAGGACCAGCTCCCCTTCTTCTTCCGGAACTCTCCCCAGGGCTTGACCGCGCCTTCGTGGATGGTCAGGGTAGGGTCGGGAACGATCAGGTTGGGGTCGATCTCCAGCTTGGCGCCCAGTCCGTTGCAGACCGGGCACATGCCCATCGGTGAGTTGAAGCTGAACATCTGCGGGGTAAGCTCGGGCAGGCTGATGTCGCAGTCGGGGCAGGAGTTGGTCTCGCTCATCAACCATTCTTCGCCCTCCAGTGTGGCGATCAGCACCACGCCTTCAGAAAGAGCCAATGCAGTTTCTATCGATTCGGCCAGCCGCGATGGGTCGGTATCACCCTTCAACCGGTCGACCACCACGTCGACGTTGTGGCGATAGGTCTTCCCCAGTTCGGGCGCCTCATCCAACTGGTAGATCTCACCATCGACGCGTACCCGCGCATAACCCTCAGCCAGCAGCTTCTCGAACAGCGACTGGTGGGTGCCCTTCCGGTTGCGTGCCAGTGGTGCCAATACCATGAAGCGCCTGTCATCAGCGATCGTCTCCATCACCCGCCTGGCCATCTGCTGGACCGTCTGCCCACCGACCGGCTTACCGCAGCTTGGGCAGTGCGGTTGGCCCAGCCGGGCGTAGAGCACCCGCATGAAGTCGTAGATCTCGGTGACCGTTCCCACCGTCGAGCGCGGGTTGCGGCTGATCGGGCGCTGCTCGATGGCTATGGCGGGCGAGAGGCCATAAATGGCATCGACGGGCGGTTTCTGCATCTGCCCCAGGAACTGCCGGGCATAGGCAGAGAGCGACTCGACATAGCGCCGCTGCCCTTCGGCGTAAAGCGTATCCAGCGCCAGGCTGGACTTACCGGAGCCCGAGACGCCGGTAAAGACGACCATCTGGTAACGAGGAATGGTCAGAGAGACATTCTTGAGGTTGTGGGCACGCGCCCCTTCGATGGTGATAGTGGTCGGTTCCATACGAGGCTCCTGAAAAGAGTGGTTAGGTGTTGGTTTTTAGTGATT
>JAFGMS010000192.1 GCA_016927375.1 Anaerolineae bacterium | reverse complement strand
GCCACCTAATCGGCGGCTGTTTTGAAGTGCTAGATTGGTTGCGTGGAACGGACTTCTGGCCTGAAGCTGATGTCTGGCAAGATGCGATTCTGTTCCTGGAGACATCTGAGGAAGCACCGTCGCCGGAGGTGGTCAAGTATGGATTGCGCGCTTATGCTGCATTGGGCATCCTGCCAAGGTTGTCGGGACTGCTCTTCGCTCGGCCCGGCGGGCCTGTCCCTCCTGAGACGTTTGAGGAATACGACAAAGTGTTGCTCCAGGTAGTGACAGAAGAAGCGGGATTGGCCGATCTGCCGCTGGTTACCGGAATGGATTTTGGACACACTGACCCAATGTTTGTACTGCCATATGGTGTTCAAGCCAGGATTGACTGTGATAGGCGCCGGTTTGAAATCGTGGAGAATGCAGTTATCGATTGACATTTTCAGTGGGGACCTTACTTCGAGTGCTTATGCGGAGCTTATTGAGTTTCCGCTTCTATCGGCACTTCGGTTAGAGTTCAAAGACATGCTCAGGTGGTTGGCACTCCTTGAGCGGCTGAAGGGGGCTGTCTTTGGAAAGAGGATGAAACATGAATATCTTGATTCTACATGGGCCTAATTTGAACTTACTGGGGACACGGGAGCCGGGGGTGTATGGCAGCCTGACGCTCGATGACATTAACAGCCGGTTGGAAAAGTACGCCGCGGAAAATGGCGCATCGCTGCGCATCATCCAGAGCAACCACGAAGGCGCGCTGATCGACGCGCTGCACGAGGCGCGCGGCTGGGCAGCGGGGGTGATCATCAACCCGGCTGGGTATACGCATACCAGCGTCGCGCTGCGGGACGCCATCAGCGCGGTTGGGCTGCCGGCTATCGAGGTACATCTCTCCAACGTCCACGCCCGCGAGGCGTTCCGCCATACCTCGCTGACGGCGCCGGTTTGCCTGGGACAGATCAGCGGACTGGGTTGGTTGGGGTACCAGCTTGCATTGGAAGCACTATTGGAAAAGGACAACTAACACGATGACAGATGAGACCAGCGAACGGATAGTTGCATTTCAGGGCGAGCATGGCGCCTATTCTGAAGAAGCCATCAACCAGCACTTTGGCGAAGGCACCAACACGCTGCCTTGCGAGACATTTGCGGCCATCTTCGAGGCCATCCGCAATGGCCAGGCGACCCACGGCATGCTGCCCGTCGAGAATGCACTGACCGGCACCGTGGCCCAGTCTTACGAGCTGCTCATCGATTACGATTTCCGCGTGCAAGCCGAGCACCTGCTGTCAGTCAGGTGTCACTTATTGGCACCTCCAGGCACAAAGGTGGACGATATCTGCCGGGTCAAATCGCACCCTCAGCCGCTCGGCCAGTGTGCCGGGTTCTTGCACCAGCATGGCTGGGAAGCCATAGCCTCCTACGACACAGCAGGCGCAGCACGCGACCTGGCCCAGAACCCGGAGCCACACACCGCTGTCATCGCCAGCGAGACGGCTGCCAAGCTTTACGGGTTGGAGACGCTGCTGAGCAACATCGAAGACATTCCCGGCAGCAACTTCACGCGCTTTTTTGTCATCGGTATGGATGACGCCCAGCGGCGCGACCCCAGCAAGACATCGCTGGTATTTGCCCTACGCCACCGCCCGCGGGCACTGTACGACTGCCTGGGCGCCTTCGCGCTGCGCAACATCAACCTGACCAAGATCGAGTCACGGCCGATTCGTGGTCGCCCCTGGCAGTACTGGTTCTACCTGGACTTCGAGGGTCACTGGCGCGACCCAGGCGCCGAGGCTGCGCTGGTCGACCTGCTGCGCCAGGCTTCGACGGTCAAGATGCTGGGTTCGTATCCGGCAGCATTCGGTGGGCCGAATGGGAAGTCGGGCTAGGGGTTGGGGGTTGGGGGTTATCTGTTCTCTTCACCGCAGAGCCCGCAGAGATCGCAGAGAAAAGACAAAGAAAGGCTTACGCCACCGCACCCCGAAAATGGCGATACGTCCAGCCGATCAGCCCCAGCATGGTGAGCAGGGGCAGTACAGCAGCTAGAGTGGGCGATGCGCTGAGGAAAGGCAGGTTGCTGAAGGCGTCCATCTCGATGGGAGCAAAGGCCATCATATCGAGGATGCTGCCGACGGTATAGCGCGGCAGGGTCACCAACGTCGAGACAGTCAGCGCGGCGAAGATGATCAATGTGCCCCACCAGGCCCACAACTTGAGACGCGCCAGCCCCCAGGTCAATATCCCCAACAGCAAGAACAGTACATCGAGTGCCATGATGCCATGGAGATCGATGAACAGCACACCAAAGAAGGGGAACAGACCGTTCAGCAAGACCATACCATGCAGCGTCAGGATATTGAGGATCATGAGCACGCACAGCACGCGCACCGGCAGCGGGATATCGGCCAGCCACGATGGGTGGGGGTCGGCTTGCTCGAAGGTGTGGCACACAGCCCGGCTTCGATAAAAACGCATCAGCAGGAAGGGAGCTACAGGGTAAACCAGAGCAGCAAACGGAAGCGCCAGGAGGAATGAGATTGCAGTCGGATCTTTGGCCGTAATAAACATGAGTAGGGCGATCAGCGTGAGGGGCAAGCCGACGATCAGCCAGGATACAAACAAGGTCAGTGAGAGGTCGTGGGCCCAGCGTTTCAGCCCCAGGTGCCCAGCACCAAGAACAATGCCGATGACGGCGATCACATAGTAGCCTGCAATCTGGGTAGCAATGTTGGCGAACATAAACGTGCCAAAGCCGAAGCCCTCATAGTGAAATCGCCCACCCTCAGCGAAGAGATAGAAGCAGTACATCTCCACCATGCCGACAAAGGCGAAGAAGAAACCAATAAGCAGCAGCAAAACACCGAATACTTTCAGCAGTCTACTGCGATCTTTGGACGGCGGTTTGCTCGAATCCTGTGCCATTGCAATATACTCCTTCAAAATCTCAAACACCGCTTGATGCACGCTCGTGACACAGTATATTTCTGGCTACACTAATGAACGGAAGCTTACGGTCTTTAGTGATCAGTTTTCAGTAATCGTAGGTCAGTTCAGAACGGTCAGCCGGCAGCTACTCATACTTCAGCGCTGTTACCGGCACCAATGTGGCAGCACGCAGTGCAGGATACAGCCCGGAAAGCAGCCCGATCAGCGTGGCAAACACCAGCGCAAACAATGACAGCCATAACGGCGTGTGGATGGCGATTGAAGGCGGCGGGCCGCCTTCAGTAGCCTGACCAACCAAGAACGCCATCGCCAGCACGTTGATCACCTGTCCGCCAATCCAACCGATCAGTACTCCCCCGATCCCGCCGATAAAACCGATCCCTGCAGCTTCGCCCAGGAAGATGCTCAAAACATCCTGATTGGTCGCCCCGATGGCTTTCAACAGCCCGATCTCGCGGGTGCGCTCCAGTATCGCCATGGTCATCGTGTTGGCAATCCCGATGGCGGCTACCAACAAGGAGATGGCCCCGATGCCGCCGAACACCGCCTGCAAGATCAGGAAGATCCTGTTGGCGCTCTGGATGAAGGACTGCGGCGTGTAAGCCTGGTAGCCAAGCTCCGTGATCAGGTCGGCAACCTCCAGCGCCTGGCTGACGTCCTCCACCTGGACGAGGACCGATGAATAACCCTCTTTGGCGCGGCTGATGCGGCGCCCCAGCACCCATTCGTTGATGGCAGTGATATCGTCCAATGGTACATAGATCGAATAGTCAGCCTCGGCTCGTGCCTCGGCGATGATCCCTATCACCCGGAGCTGGATGACCTTCCGTGTCGGTCCACTCTGGCTACCGTCACCCTCCCATTTTTCAAGGGTAAGCACCAGTTGTTTTCCCATCAGGTCGGGTGGCTCGGGTCTTTCCTGCTCAAACCGCTGGCGAGGGTCGAAGAAGTTCTCCGGTACGCGGTGGCCGATCACGGCGGTGCTGTGCCTCAGCTCCAGTGTCCCTGTTTCGGCTGTCAGGCCCATGTCACCCAGATCATTGGTGCCTATTCCGATGATGCTGCTGTAGCCTTCAAGACCCTCAAAAGATATCATCCCCCCGGCCTGTGAGTACTCCTGCGGTATGACCGCCACAACTCCGGGCAGCGCCGAAAGTTCCTGCAGGGCTTCGCTGGTGAGCAGCTTCTGATCGGTGGCACCGCCGCCACCGCCACCTCCGGGCGCTGCCCTCATGACCATACCGGGGCCGCTTTCACCGTAGCCGGGGTAGACCTGGATCTGTGTCAGCGAGCCGATGCTCCCCAGCTCCGCGGTGGCGCTGCGCTGCAGCCCGATTCCCAACGAGACCAGAACCACAACCGCCGCTGTCCCGATCACCACGCCCATAGCGGTCAAGGCCACCCGGGCCTTTCGCCGGCCCAGGTTCTCGAATATGGTCGCTATCAGCTCAAAGGAAGCCATTAGATAGTGTCCCTTATCTTCAAACGGCTGTTAGCCATTATCCGTGAGGCGTGAAATGTGAAGCCCGAGATGAAAAACGGAATGAGCAGCACCAGCCTTGGCCTACGACCGGCTTATCACGTTTCACTCGTTCTTCGCCCTTAGCCTTCCGGCTCGATGGGCTTGATGATTTCCTCTGGAGGGCGTTCGGCCGGCATCATCTCTTCCGATGGCACCATCTCGGGTGGCATGCCTTCAGGAAACATGCCTTGTGTATCGGTGCGAGCACTGTCCAGACCGATGAAGCCTCGTATGAAGCGCCAGACCTTCTGCATGAATGTCTCCGGCTGTAGGGGTGGCGGCATGAATTCACCCATCTCGCCTCCCATTCCCATCTCTTCGCCGGGCGATTCCATCACCTCTACCTCCAGCGTTTCGGTGATGGTCCGGGCTTTGCTGAAGTCATCGGTATACTCGATGACGACAGACACTTCCAGCGTCCCGGCTTCCACCGGCGTGAGCATGGCATCCATCGTGATCGGGAAGCCCGGGTCGACGTTGCCGACGATCAGCGTATTGTCGAACATCTCGGCATTGCCTGCCGTAACGGTCATCGTACCCAGCACGGCGCTGCTGCGCCCCAGGTTGGCAACCTGAATGGGGAGCATCCCCATCTGGCCCACGAAGAATGGATCGAGCGGCCGGTAGAAGCTAACATCGATGGTGGGCATCTTGTAAACCAGCAGCGTGATGACCTGATCGTCAGTGAAGCGGCTGTCCTGCTCGTCTGAGTAGGCAAATGAAACCTTGAGCGGGTAAGCCCCCGGCTCGGTCGAAACATTGACGATCAGCTTCTGTGCTACTCTCTTCGAAACGCCCGCCTCCATATCACCCAGCACCTGAATGTTCGATGATCCCACCGGGGCGAAGTCGGAGAACTCGCCGCCGCCGCCGGATATCCCCCCAGGCCCAGGAGCCTCGCCGTCACCGCCGCTGCTGCCACTTTCTGTACTGCCGCCTCCCACGATGGCCGATACCGACTTGGCCATGCTGTTGCCCACATTGCGCACGTTCAGTTCCAGCGTGAACTCCGTCCCCGGTTGGAGCATCTCTACATCCGAGTGGTAGCCGCTGATGATCAGCTGGGGGCGCGGAGCGACCGTCGATGTGGGGGCCGGACCGCTGCCTCCTGAGGCAACCATCGGGAAGGTCAGGGTGAAGGTTTCTTCATACGGTGCACCATAGATGTCGGTGTAGCTAACCCTGACTTCCATAATGCCCACTTTCTTGCCGGTCAGCTCGGTGGTGGCCGTGAAGAACAGGTTGAATTTGGACGATTGCCCCGGCTCCAGGTCGCCGACGGCCTTCACCCCACCGGTGGCCCTGGGCACGAACTCGCCGGCGATGAAATTGGCGACGATGTTGGAGGCCATGATCCGCCCGGTGTTCTGCAGCGTCAGCTCCATCTCGAAGTCCTGCCCCGGCGTAAGCTTCTCTGAGCTGGCCCCGTAAGACTGCACCGTCACCATCGGCCGGACGTAGTTGGTAGGCAGCGGCGTGTTGGTCGGGCCGGGTGGTGTAGCCGGGTCAGGTGTAGGAGCAGGTGATCTGACGACTAGTTGGTTGGTAACGTTGATGGGATCAGGATCTCCACCGTTGTTTATTACGAGGTTGTATGTGTTTGGTGGGCAGCCTGCCGGAAGAGTGAATGAGATCCTTGTGGTAGAAAGAACGGTTGCATCCAGTACACCCAATCCGGAGTCCACAACCTCCACGCTAACAGGGGCGACGAAAAAGGTTTGCGGTGTTGGTGTTGGATCTGCTACTGGTGTTGGGATAGGGGTAATAGTTATCAACAATGTGTTAGCTGTTGTGTTGAATACGGTGTCGGGTGATACTACGGCTGTTGATATCTGTGCCAGTACCGGAGAGGCACTGCTCAACAAACCCGCGACCAGCACTCCGAATATTACCAATACAGGCAGAATTCTCCGTCTCATAGTTCCTCTTCCTCTGCAATCAGCATCTCAAGGGCAGCTTCGTATTCCTTTTCGGTCACCACCTGCCCATCGATCAGGTGCACCGTCTGGGTGGCGAAGTGGGTCATGCGGGCATCGTGGGTCACCACCACCACCGTCCGCCCGCTGCGGTGCAGATCGGCCAGCAGACGCATGATGCTCGCCCCGCTGGATAAGTCGAGGTTGCCGGTCGGCTCGTCGGCCAGGATCAGCTTCGGATCGTTGGCCAATGAGCGGGCGACGGCGACGCGCTGCTGCTGCCCACCCGAAAGCTGGGTCGGGCGATGGTAGGCCCGATCAGCCAGCCCGACGCGCTCCAACAGCTTGAGCGCCTGCTCGTAGCGCTGGCGGCGAGGAATGCGTGCAAAGCGCATTGGCAGGGCCACGTTATCAACGGCTGTCATGGAGGGGAGGAGATTGAACGATTGGAAGATGAAGCCCACGGTCTTGCGACGGTAGAGCGCCAGCGCATTCTCGTCCATCTTGTCAAGTGCCTGCGCTCCCACCTCGATTTGCCCATTGGAAGGGCGGTCGAGCCCGCCCAGCAGGTGCAGCAGCGTGCTTTTCCCCGAGCCCGACGGCCCCATTATCACCGACAAAGAGCCGGCCTCGATGTCCAGGTCGACCCCATTGAGCGCCCGGATCTTGGCGGCCCCCATATCGTACGTCTTGAACAGCCCGGTCATCCGGGCAAATGGTTGGGACATGGCAGATAGCTTATGGCAGATGGCTTATGGTTGACTGCTTTGGACTGATCACTAAAGACTGTGAACTGTAAACTGCCTTTCAGAACCCGCCCGACGCCATGCCGCCGGCCATAGACCAGGCAAAGCCCACACCCATCTTGACGGCCAGCACCACGCCCACGGTAATCAGCACACTGGCCCAGGCTTTGCCGCGGCTTAGGCCGTGTCCTGCACTGACGCCGACCAGCAGCAGCACGATGTTCCAAATGACGAAGATGTCTATCAGGCCCAGGAAGGCGCTGCCGATTCCGCCGGGCGATGCAAAACCCGACAGCCCCGGTGATTGGATCAGCCGGTTGGATGTTATCACGTACAGTGCCCGCTCGACGTCACGCACGGCAAAGGGTAAATTGGCCCAGGCTACCATGCCCAGGCTGGCGCCCATCGCCCCACGCCCACCGAACAGCGTCAGCACCAGGTGCATCAGCCCGCCAACCGCCAGCCACCCGAGCCATATCCCAAAAATGGCGCCAATCCCAGGCAGAATAATCGTCAGTAGCGGACCGGATGTAATCGTTGCTGCCTGTTGGTAGTTGGCCTGTTGGTCGGTGGAGTAATACTCGTAGTCCGGCGGCAGTTCTCCCGGCATGCCCACGGTCGTGGCTTGCTGGATCGACCCCTTGGCGATGACATACAGCAGCCCGGCCGCTGTGAGAAGCAAGATCGGTGTGAGCCAGGCAGTGTTCATCCCGCCCATGATGCTGGAGAACGCCTGGCGCGGCCGGAAGAGAGCGGGTATGACCCAATCGAAACGTAACCTACGGGGCGGCTCTATAGGTGTATCTGTAATCTCACTCATAATAGCCAGTTTAACTCCTCCCCATCATGTTGCCTAGGGGGTGGGGATAGATTCGTAGGGAAGTCGCAGGGAAATCGCCTGCTTTTCTCCTGCCCGTTGACCTGTCTCCCACTAATGTACCTCATGAGGCTTTGTGTAAGCTCAATGCAATAACATGCAGATAAATGATGTGGAACGCGGGAGCGATTACTGTACGTCAATATTGGTCAGCGGCCGGACGCGGTCCGGCAGGTCACCGGCTTCCTCGATGTTCAGCAGGTAGGGCCGGCGCATGGCCGATACCGGCAGGGCCTGCACCCCGCGCAGCCCATGGGCATCAAAGACCGCTCTCAGTGCCAGCCCGCGCCGGGTCTCCGGCAAATCCTCCTGGTCAAAGACGAAGTTGCCCAGGCTGTAAGCAACGAAGCTGTTGCCTGAGACCTCGGTGCCCTGTATCACGTGCGGGTGGTGCCCGATGACCAGATCGACGCCCGCGTCGAGCACAATCTGGGCGACCCTGCGCTGGATGGCAGTAGGGTGGATCAGGTACTCGTCCCCCCAATGAATGCTGACGATGACGGCATCGGCCTGCTTCTGTGCCTGGGCGATGGCCTGGCCGGCGAGCTCCTCGTCCCAGGCGGCATTGGCCCAACCGCCAGGCTCGGCATCCTGGTAGCCGCCGATGAGGTTGAAGGCCAGGAAGGCCAGACGGACCCCTTTCACATCGACCACCAAAGGCCGGTAAGCCGCATCGATGTTCTCCCCGGCGCCCACGGTCAGCAGCCCGGCCTGTTCCAGGCGATTGGCGGTTTCGGCCAGCCCCGCCGATCCGTAATCGAGGGTATGGTTGTTGGCCAGGCTGAGGACGTCAAACCCGGCCTCCCGCAGCGCATCAGGGGCGCTCGATGGAGTGTTCAGGATGAACGGCATCGGCCCCGTTTCGGGCATGGGAGGCGGCTCAATGTCATCTCCCACAATGGCCGACTCCAGGTTGCCCAATACCAGGTCGGCGTCCTGAAGCCACGGGCTTGCCTTTCCAAGCGGATCAGCGACCCCGGCCACCCCGCGTCCCAGCATCACATCCCCCACCGCAATAAGTGAGATGGTGCCTGTCGCACCGGCCATCGGCTGCCCGTCGCGCAGATACAGCCAGGGGTAAGCGGACAGATTGATGCCGGTGGTCAATGCACCCGCCCGGCCCATCTCCGGGGCAACCAACACCCCGGTGATGAGTGCCATTATCAACAAGATGCACATTGCGGGGAGGATAGATTTGTTCATTATCACTGGCTGTGTGGGAGAGGTGTGGCAAGGGCAGAACTTGTGGCTGCCCCGATTAAGTTCGAAAAGGACTTAGCGATCCAGTGCCTTCCGCATCCCTGCCGCCAGCTCGCGCACAGCACCCGCACCCTCTGCCCCCGCCTTCACCAGCGCGCTGCCCACGATGAACCCATCGGCCATCTCGCCGACCATCCGCGCCTGCTCCGGCGTCCCAATGCCAAACCCCAGCACCAGCGGCCGGTTCGTCTGAGCACGCACCCGGCGGATGAAATCGCCCAGCTCGGGCGGCAGGTCGGAACGAGCGCCGGTGACGCCGGTGACCGATACCATGTAAATGAAGCCCCGCGCCTGCTCGGCCACCAACTTGATTCGCTCTTCGCTGCTGGTCGGCGCCAAGAAGTACGCCAGCGCCACTCCTGCCTGCGCGCAGGCATCGTACAGCATGTCGCCTTCCTCGGGCGGCAGGTCAGGCACGATAAAGCCGTCGGCACCAGCAAGCTGGGCATCTTTCACAAAGGCATCCAATCCATAGGTCAGCAGCGGGTTCAGGTAGCCCATCAGCAGCATGGGCTGCCGGACCCCCCTGCCGCGCAGCTCGCGCACCGCATCGATGCAGCGCCGCACGGTGATGCCGTTTTCCAGCGCCACCTGGGTGGCCGCCTGGATGGTCGGGCCGTCGGCCAGCGGGTCGCTGAACGGGATGCCGATCTCAAACGCATCGACCCCCACCTCAGCCATAGCGACGATGGCGTCCAATGATGCCTCGTAGGTCGGGTAGCCAATTGGGTAGTAGGGCAGGAAGGCCGCTCGCCCCCCCGCCTTCGCTTCCTCGAACATATCGGCGATAGCCTGTAGGCCGGTTTGTGATGCTGTCTTGTTAGTCATAGCTCCAATCCTCAGAAACGGTTCCTTGACAATGTCACATGACAACCTGCGCTGGTGACGGATACATATCCGTCACCCGTATTTGTCGGATATTCATCCGATGACGTGCTCAAGACATCAAGTTACATTGAGCAAGACAAGGTTTGCAGATTGAAATCTGCTGAGTATAGGTTACGGATGAATATCCGTAACCAGCGTCGAATCACCCATTACTCATCACTTGTATCACCGTATCGAGATCCTTATCACCTCGCCCGGATAGGTTGACGAGGATGATGCTTTCTTTCGATAGGGTTGGCGCCCGTTTGATGGCCTCGGCGACGGCGTGGGCGCTCTCCAGAGCGGGGATGATCCCCTCTTTCTCGCACAGGAGGCTGAAGGCTGCCAATGTCTCATCATCGGTGGCCGATGTGTAAAAGGCGCGCTCCATCTGGCGCAGGTAGGCGTGCTCAGGCCCCACCGATGCGTAATCGAGCCCGGCCGAGATGCTGTGCGTGTTCCTGATCTGCCCATCGGCGTCCTGCAAAACATACGACCGCGTCCCGTGCAGCACGCCGGGTCGACCCACGTTGGGGTCGGCGAAACGGGCGGCGTGCTCGCCGCTTTCGATGCCGCGCCCGCCCGCCTCCACGCCGATCAGCTCGACATTCTCGTCGTCGCGGAAGGCGTGGAACAGCCCGATGGAGTTGCTTCCCCCGCCGACGCAGGCGATGCACATATCCGGCAGCCGCCCGACCTGGTCGAGCATCTGCCGGCGTGCCTCGATCCCGATGATGCTCTGGAACTGGCGCACCATCATCGGGTAAGGGTGCGGCCCCAGCGCCGATCCCAGCAGATAGTGGGTAGCGCGCACGTTGGTGACCCAGTCGCGGATGGCCTCGTTGATGGCGTCCTTGAGCGTCTTGCTGCCGCTCTCCACCGGGATCACTTCGGCGCCCAGCAGCTTCATGCGGAAGACGTTGGGACGCTGCCGGGCGATATCGACGCTGCCCATGTAGACATGGCATTCCAACCCCAACAAGGCGCAGGCAGTCGCCGACGCGACGCCATGCTGCCCGGCGCCGGTCTCGGCCACGACGCGCTGCTTGCCCATGCGCTGCGCCAGGAGCGCCTGCCCCAGCGCGTTGTTGATCTTGTGCGCGCCGGTGTGGGCCAGGTCTTCGCGCTTGAGGTAGATGCGCGCCCCGCCCAGG
>JAFGMS010000191.1 GCA_016927375.1 Anaerolineae bacterium | reverse complement strand
TTCCACAGGCAGATGTCAGATTGGCTGCCCATGGATCGCCTCCCTGCTGCTGTGATATGCGAGGACAGGCAGTCGGCATCTGATGCGATCAAATGGTTCAATACCCAAGGAAAAGACTGCGTCATCAAGCCGGATAGGGGACAGGCTGGCATCGGATTGCAGGTTTACAACCATCAGTGGTCCGGCAATGGATATCCCCCACCTGACGAGGTCATCAAGGAAGCACTTGCCAGCCCTTTTCTGGCCGCTGAGAATATCACCATCGAAGAGTTCATTCCCTCCACACGAGGGTTATCGCCGTCATTGGAGTTCTATGTTCCCCCAGGCGGTTGCGGTGAGCCTGAGAGCACATACCTTTCGAACCAGCTGTTTAGCGATGAGATGGGGCATTTCAATGGCGTTCTGATCAGCCGCGAGATGGCCAATGCTCCCTGGCGGCCGCGTTTCGAGGAAGATGGGCTCACCATCGCTCGCAATCTGCACAAGATGGGGTACGTCGGGCATTTCGATCTGGACGCCGTGGTAGACGATGCCGACCGGCTCTATTTGCTGGAACTCAATCCACGGCGTACCGGTGGGACACATGTGCACGAGTTTGCGCTATTTGCTTTTGGGGAGAACTACCTCAATGATGTAGCGCTTCAAAGCCAGGACGCCATGCCTTCGGGGCAGGTACGGAACTTGGATGCTCTATTTTCGCGGATCGATGATTTGTTGTATCCGATGAAAGGCGAGCCGCGCGGCGTTGTGCTGACCATCTCCTCAGCCCTTCCGGAGGGGCGGTTTGGGTGCATCCTCGTTGCGCCGGATATGGATGGGCTTATCACACTGCAAAATGATTTGGCGAAGCGGTTGAATGAAGAGGCATCTATGCTTTCATAGCTCAATACAATGATGCAGCCTATTCTTCATTCCGCGTTTTATCTGCCCGGTATCTCTATCGCAGGTTGATGATGTTCAGTTGCGCTCTAGAATTAGAATGTGTTCTTCGACATTTCGACGTGTAGCTGTAGCAAGTCTAGTGCGCCACAGTAAGGTGCCAATTTCATGATAGGCCAGTTTCCGGCAGGCAACGATACTTAGCAATCTGGCTGTATAAATGGGGACTTGGAAGTAGCTCATCTGATCACCTACCACCAGGGCCAACTTGCTTTTGGGGAGCATGATTTGCTGTAATTCAGCTAATGCTCGATACATGCCGCCAAAGTATTCAGTCACCACACGATGATAGAGCCGTTCAAAGCCGGAAGTTGCTCCCCGCTCGATGCGCTTCTGCTCGATCTTTTGTGAAAGCGATTGTATCTCTGGAATATCATCGACAAATTGACTGTCGTTATCGGTTTTGAAAACATTGCGGGTATGTGAGCGCAGCATGTATTCTTTAACTTCTCGTAGGTCCCGCCTATCCTGGATGAAATCAAATAGCACCAACTCAAGACGTGTAGTGCGTGTATAGTCTTTCTCATTAGGGTAGGGTGGAGAGGTAATCATGAAGTCTACCGGCTGCCGGATCCATTTCCCGGCTTCGCGCGCATCGCCAGTGTAAACTGTTACTTTGCCCGGCTCTTCAATTTCCTGTGCCAGGCTAAGGTCCAGTCTGATCTTCTGAATCTTAGCCTTGAGAACGGCATACAAATCGACATCTTCCTTTTTTTTGCGCTTGACATATACTTCCGGCCCAAAACCGAGGTTAGAAGCATCCTTTATGGTCACGGAAATTAGAGCTAGTTGGAGGAGCTCTTTGATTGGTGTATCAGGAAGCACATCAAGAAGCTGTTTGGCTAGAAATATTTTGCGCAGAGGTAGATCGCTTATGGCGTTCTTGGGAATGAGCGATTGAATAGCATCGACATCAACCAGTGGCTCAGAAAAGGGCACGTTTTCGGCAGGGGGTGCCAAATCATCGAATGAAAGTTGCTGTGAGGACTGAGGGAAGATGTCTGCCAGGGCGCCTTTGAGCGATTGCATAAACTTGCCGGACTGCTCATCAAATTCACTCAGGTTGATGCCCCACTTTGTTTTCACACGGCAGGCAAATGCTGCAACAGGGTTAGCGTCGATCCCTGTGGAATGGATACCTTGTTTTTTACACTCGACCAGCGTCGTGCCCGTCCCAGCGAACGGATCGAGGACTGTTTGACCTGGCTGAATACCAAAATAGTCAATCATGTCGGAAACCAGGTGATCAGGATATGCCAGCACGAAGCGATACCAGTCGTGAACACAGGTATCATTGAGATTTTGTTTGGCGTGATTGGCTAAGTTGTGCTCTGCAATCATCAGGCCTCCCGGACCAACTGATAACGCTTGTAGCGGCGCGTGGCGACATCGTCGAGTTCCTCTGTAGCGGTAAATTCCAGAAATACGAATGAACTGTCCGGGAGTGTCTTGACGCCAATAGGTCTGATTGGCAGTTCTCCAAAATGTTCTCTGGCGAACTTGACCATTTGGGTGATCTGCACCACGCCTAATTAGTCCTTTGGAGATCCCGATTTGGCTTCTAAAGGCAGTAGATAGCCCATTCCATCCGTATCAACACCGATGTAAAGATCGTCGATCTCTACCTGCCCTACATTGGTAACAGTTGTCCTGAAATGCCCTTGTAGGTGATAGGCTGTCAGGCCAGTGAAGATATCAACTAGGCGGTTATATCGCAGACGGGCCAGGAGACCTTGTTCATCTGTGCCTTGATATTTCAGCACAATTTGAGGAGTGGCATCTAGGATGGGAATAATCTCAATGTCTTGAGGAATGTCGATGTAAGGTGAGCGCGTTAGCTTGACAAAGTAATAGCGCCCCTTACCGGCACCGTCTATAGCCCATTGGCCATGTTCCAAGATAGTGTCCGGCAAGGGGGAGCGGCCTGTTCGATAGGTATAGGGAATGTCTGGAACATTGTTGATGACGAGACCAAGTTCATTAATCGCCTCTACCACGTCTTCTTTAGTGAATGGCAGGCGATCTATGCTCTCACCATGTTTGTGTAGTTTTTCGAAAACACGTATGATGATAAGGTCGTAGTCTTTTAGGGAGATATTATCAGTATTTTGGTTAGGCATGGGCTCTATTATACCCTGTTTGTGAAGTGTTCATGGGTTTTATTACCACTTGTCCCATCTCCCCCACATCATACCCCTCCATCGCCGCCACCGCTGCCCGAAACGTCTCATCATCCAACAAAGGCATGATATATCGAGCCCCTACATCCTCATAGAACTCTTGCGGGAAGACCAGGTCATAGCGCTCCCAGCCCACCGATATGAAATCCAGCCCTAACGCCTGCGCTGCGGCCCGGATGCCCAGCCCGCATGAGGCAGTGCCGCCGGCGACTGCCGCCGCCACCGCCAGGTGAGTGTACTCCTCCCGCTTGTACCCCTTCACCTGCTCCGGCTCGATCCCGCGCTTGCCCAGCTCATAGTCGAGGAGCAGGCGCGTTCCTGCTCCTCGCTGCCGGTTGACAAAGGCCACCTCCGGGCGGGCCAGATCGTCCAGTGAGGCGATCTTGATTGGGTTACCCTGCGGCACGATCAGGCCCTGTTCGCGGCCCACCAGCGTAATTAGCACCACTTCCTGCCCTGGCAGATATTGGTCGATGTACTTCCAGTTATACTCGCCGCTGCCGGGGTCGAGCAGGTGCGATCCGGCCAGGTGAGCCTCGCCGCGCTTGAGAGCGATCAGCCCGCCCAGGCTGCCCACGTTGGCCGACGACAGCCGCATCCCCGGAAAGCGCTCGGCCAGGAACTGCGCCAGCAGATCGAGTGTCATGTCATGCGAGCCGATGTGAACGATGGTCCGGGCAATTTGCTGTGGGGGCCGGTAGAGGTGGACGGTTGCTTCGGCGCCTGCGTCCAGGCCCTCCGAGAAGCGCGGGATGCGAATGATGCCATCGGCGCGCACCAGTGAGGTGATCACCCCGGCCCCGCGCGCCAGCGGCGTGGCGATCACCTTCTTGCCCACCTGCCCAACCGTCACCCGCGCGTAGTCATCGTCACCCGGCGGCGACATGATCTTGCGGCTGAGGGTGGCTGACAAGGTCAATGGCTCATGTGGCGGCCGGCCCAGCCACTTGCTGAGGATTGGCTCGACGAATATCTCCCCGGTCAGCGCCGTCGATACCGGATAGCCCGGCACGCCAATGATGGGAATGAGATTGCTATTGCTCTGTCCCTCTGGCCTCCCCCTCTCCGCGCGTGGAGAGGGGGAGGCAAATGAAGTGAGACCGGGGCGAGGCTTTGTCGTTACCATGCCGAAGACGACCGGATGCCCCGGCCTAACCGCCACGCCGTGCACCAGCACCTCACCGAGGTCTCGAACAACCTGGGCGGTCCAGTCCTCCGTCCCGGCGCTTGAGCCCGCGTTGACCAGCACCAGGTCGTGATCTCGGGCAGCATCTCGCACCACGGCCAGGATGGCGTTGTATTCATCTGGGACGATGGGGAAGCGGGTCGGAACGCCGTCCCATGTCTCGACCTGTGTGGCCAGCACCAGGCTGTTGTACTCGATGATCTGGCCGGGCCGGATGTCGTCGGCCGCATCCACTGGAACCAGCTCCGAGCCGGTGGGAATGATCGCCACGCGCGGCCTGCGACGCACACTCACCGATGCGTGCCCGCTCCCCGCCAGCGCGCCCAGGTCGACCGGGCGCAAGGCATGGTTGGCCGGGAGCACCAGCTCGGTTGTGACCATATCCTCACCCATCATGCGGATGTGCCGCCAGGGTACAACTGGCTCACGGATGATCAACTCACCTTCATCCTCACCCGGCTGCACATGCTCGACCATGATCACGGCGTCGGCCCACGGGGGCATGGCGGCGCCGGTGTTGGCCGCCTGGGCAGGCCGCTCGACGCGCTCCAGGTCGGCCTCGTCGGTGACCAGGTGGAGGATCAGCGGGTTCGACTCGGTGGCGCCGACCGTATCGCGGGCGCGGACGGCGTAGCCGTCCATGGCGCTGGCGTGATAATGCGGCGCGGAGATGGCCGCCCAGATCGGCTCGGCGGTGACGCGGCCAAGGGCCTGATCGAGCGGCACATCCTCGCCGGGGAAGGGCTGCCACAACCCGGCCGCTTCGAGCGCACCAGTAATCCGCGCCCAGGCTTCTGAGAGAGGGAGGTCTTCCAGGTAGATGTTGCGTTTTTTCATCGAGCACTCTTGAAAGAAGAAACGAAAAGACGAAGAAAAACAAGACATGAGCAGGCTAATCATCATAGGCTGTCTGTTGTGTTTGAGCGTCCCATACAAGCTTGTGAACATCGAGCTTCTCCTTGCCAAAATTGACCAGCAGACCCAACCGATACCTAGTATTTCGGGGCGTAAGTAAACCCCTAATTATAGCTTGCCCCGAAATACTTAAGCAGTTGGGCAAGATAGATATCTTAACTCCGGGGCTATTTGCGCCCAACTGCACTAGATGCTTTGAGATACGAGACGCCTTGCACAAAGTCCTCGCGGTCCAGGGTGCTGCTGGCTTTGATCTCGATCATAACGCTGCCGATGATGAAATCAACCCGGTGCTTGCCGATTACCTGCCCGCGATAATGGACAGATATCCACTCTTCACGAACGAAATCGAGGCCGGAAGCCTGCAATTCCAATGCTAACGCACGCTGGTAGATGACCTCCCGGAACCCAGGTCCAAGTTCCTTGTGAACCCTGAGACATGCCCCAATGATGGGATATGTACCATCATCAAAATCATACCCTTTGTAACTGTGAGTTGGCATTGCCCCCAGCAATTCCCGGTTTGACACAGTATCCAAAGAATATTCTCT
>JAFGMS010000015.1 GCA_016927375.1 Anaerolineae bacterium | reverse complement strand
CTGATTCGCATTGACTATCCGCCTTTGCTAACATGGGGTATCTACAGGATACGATGAAAAACAGCATACATGCAACTTCTTGAGCTGGGTGGAATAAAAAAGCGACTGGGTGTAGGGCTAAAAGCCCATCGATGAGATGTTTGGCGACTCATCCCAGACGCAATGAGACTTTACTCCCTAATAATCTAGAATGTCAATATGTTTTGCTGGTTACAGATGAATATCCATCACCCGCAGTAGAGAAAGGAAGCTGCCGCAATGAGCGTCAACCGCCTGCCGGAAAATGCCCCCTCGATGCCCGACCGCCTGGCCTTCCGGCTGGCTACCCGCGAAATCGCCCGCTATGCCGGTCTCCTCATCGAAGTGATCGAGCCTCTCACCGAGGAGCAGCTGTGGCGCAAGATCGATGGCATACCGAACTCAATCGGCACGCTGGTCAGGCACCTGACCGGGAACCTCAATCATTACTTCGGTGCGGGTGTGCTTGAGAACGGTTATATCCGTGACCGGGATAGGGAATTCACCGAGGATGATATTCCCAAGGAGAAGATGCTGTCTGACCTGCGGGCATCGGTGGAAGTTACCAGACAGGCCGCCGAGCAGGTCACCGACGAGCAGCTTCAGCGCCGCCCCTATCGCACCCCCAACGGAGAGGAATACGAATCGCTGGCCTATCATGCCACCAGAAATGCGATGCACTTCGCACTGCATTACGGACAAGCGGACTATGTCAAGGATATTGGCTGATGGCTTCAGCTGTTTGCTGCCCGCTGAGTCTATTACGTCGTTTTACTGTCCGTCAGATTTCAGATCCCTCGACAGCATGGGGATATCAACGATCAGCCTGACCAGGTCCTGAATAAACGTCTCGACGGTGAGGGGTTTGGTCAGGTAGTTGTGAAAACCGGCAGCGATGGCGCGCTCTCTATCACCAGCCATGGCATGCGCCGTCAGTGCAATAACCGGAATTTTCATGAGGACCGGGTCAAGCTGCATGTTGGCGACAACCCCCCAGCCATCCAGCACCGGCATTGAGAGATCGCAGATAACGAACCGGGGCTTGACCCTGCGGATCGCCTCCAACCCTTCCTCACCGTTTGAGGCAATGTAGGTATTAGCCCCATATTCATCGAGAACGATTTGGGCGACCATCAGGCTGTCCTCCTCGTCATCGATCACCACGATATCCCAGTCACTTAAAAGGTCTTTTGGTATGTCGATCATTGTGTACATCTCCGCATCATTCATCTACATACTCGTCGTTAGCGGCAAAGTAACAGTGAATGTGCTGCCTTTGCCCAGCTCGCTCTCTACACGCACCTTCCCACCCATGGCACGAACATACTTTTGAGTAATCGCCAGACCCAAACCGGAGCCACCGTACTTCCGGGTCATCGACTGATCAACCTGCCGGAATTCATCGAAGATAAACTCACGGGCATGCGGGGGAATTCCGATCCCGGTATCTTCGACGATGATATCCCAGGTTTTGTTACTACTGCGTTTCAGAAAAAGCTTCACCGAGCCCTTCTCCGTAAACTTGATGGCATTACTTAGTAGATTAAGAACAACTTTGGAAATCGCCTCCTCGTCCCCATAAAGCTTCTCGGGCAGCATCAAATCCAGGCTGACCCCAAATGCCAGGCCCTTTTTCCCGGCCAAAATACCGACCTCGTCCTGCCAGCGCGCCGCGAGCTGGGCAGGGGATAAAGGCTGCACGACAAGCTCCAGGCGACCCGCCTCAATGCGAGAGAGATCGAGAAAGTCGTTGATGAGAGATAGGAGACGCTTGCTGCTGGACCGGACACGCGTCAAATAATCTTCTGTCTTCTCGTTATAGTCAGTCCCACCCATCTTGTTCAGCATGATGCCGGTGAAACCTTCGATGGCATTAAGTGGCGTGCGGAGCTCATGAGACATCGTAGCCAGAAATTCGGACTTGAGCCGGGAGCTCTCATCGGCAAGCTCCTTGGCTATTTCCAGGTCCCTGATCAACATCTCACGCTCGGCTTCCATCTGCTTGCGCTCGGTGATATCGGAGATTACGCTGGCCAGGGCTTCCGGCCGGCCGTTCTCATCACGAGACAGCCAGGAGCGGGTTTCGATCCATCGAATCTGCCCGTCAGGACGGACGATGCGTGAGCTTGCCGTCAGATTCTCGCCCCGAGCCACTTTTTCGAAGCCGTTGATTACCTCCGGCAGATCATCAGGATAGATTGCCTGCATCCACAGGTCAGGATTTTCATACAACTCTTGCCTGTGATATCCATAGACTTTCTCAAAGCCGGGGCTGACGTAGTAAATCTGCCGCCTGTCAGGCGACGACAAGAAGAGAAATTCCTCAATTGCTTCGGTGAGTTGGCGGAACCGCTCGCCTGCCTCTTCCAATACCGCACCGGTCAACAGCTCGGCTTGCCGGCTTCTTTCGAGTACGTTGCGGTGATACTGATAGACGATAGTCAATGCTGTTATGGCAAGAACAACCGATACCTGAGCTGCACTGAAGAAAAATAACGTATTCGTTAGCAGGCCAAAGATGATAGTCGCTGCAAGTGCCAGTACGCCCGCCATAATGGTATTGATGAGACGCGGAAAAAAGATGCTGGCCAGAAGAACGCCGGATGCTGATATGCCGGTTAGCGCCAGTAGCGATGGGTTCAATTGATAGTTCATCATCCCTGCGTAGGGCACCAGAATATTGATCCCGACCACAATGGCCGCGCTTACCTGATAATATCCTCGCCTGTTCAGCAAGTAGGCACAAAACATGATAATGCCCGCGAGCAGGGGCTGCAAACCGGTAGCTCCTTCCGGACCAAAAATCATCAATACGAGCCCATGAATAAAGGGGATGGAGCTCAGTGCCAATGTCAGGGCGGCCAGCAGTCTGGCCGTCTGCACATCAACTACTTTGGGCGTAGGCACACGAACGAGCCATGATCCAAAAGCCTTCAATTTGAGGATGGCTCTTAAGACGTTTTGCCTGGAGAAAATCATCAACATAAACTCCCCATCGACGATGCTTTATTGAAGGGAACCTCTTCAGTTCCCGGATTTTCGGGGACTGCTATAAGAGTTTTATCATAGAGAGGGTATCCCAGACAATCCTCAAACGTTATTTGCAATAGCTCTGTAACAAGCCTGGCAGGGGGTGTCTGTTCTCGCTCGCAAGCAGAGTATCCTCTTGCGCATGCCTGCGAGGAGCGGGGGAATGCCGGAAAACAAACACCCCCTCCCCAGAATGCACATCTGGGGAGGGGGTGGGCCGGTCCAGGATCGGCATGACCAAAGTAAAAGGCGGCCTAGACTATAGGCGGGCGGGCGGCTTACGCTCGCTCATGCGCGTGCCACCCACCATCTCGTATTGCGATGAGCCGTCGCCAAAGATGCCCTTCATGCCGGAACGCACCCGCTTGATCTTATCCCAGAGAGCCTCACCGGAAGCGTCGCGTTCATTACGCAAATTGGTGAGCAGTGATTCAAGTGAGTCGAGCCGGGCATAGATTTCCCCGATCTGATCCAGGTTGGCTTCTATCGCCACGGGGGTCAGGTCGCCGACCTGAAGATCCGGGTCGATGTTCTTCCATGCTTCCAGCACGGCCCTGGCCTGTTCAACGACATCGGTAGGATAGTTTTTGCTAGTCATTATTTTGCCTCCTCTTATCCCCACAACTCTTCTTATTTCCACGGAGATAGAGCTTAGGGTCTGAACAGGTGTACTGTCCCGCGTGTTGGGTTAGTTGTCAAGTGTTTTGTCCGAGATATTCGGCACAGTGGGCAAATTTCCGCCCATAGGAAGTAGGTTCATACCCATGGAGATGAAGCCCCCGTGCTCGGGAAGTAAGTTCCCGTCGATGGGGATCAGGTTCCCGTGCTCGGGAAGTAAGTTCCCGTCGATGGGGATCAGGTTCCCATGCCCGGGAAGTAAGTTCCCGTCCAAGGTAAATAGGTAAAACATAAGACGTGATGAAGTCACGGCCTGAGATCACAAGTCGCAGCCTGAAAAGCTAAAAGCTAAGAGCGTGTTTTAGAAGTTTGATGTTGCGGGCATAGCATAGTTTTGAGTGATGGACGATTGAAAAGCAAATCGTTTGGGTGATGGGGCAGGCAAAAAGGCCCATTTGACATCCATCTCTTCATCACGCTTGTCATTCCCGCGAAAGCGGGAATTCATCAGTATGGCAAGTGGATTCCCGTCTGCGCGGGAATAACATCCATAACCACCATCAGGCATGAAGACGAGGAT
>JAFGMS010000014.1 GCA_016927375.1 Anaerolineae bacterium | reverse complement strand
TTGACCGCTCAAATCTCTTGTCCAAGCGTAAACGCCGACCCTTTTCTACATCTGTGAAGGCTCATGTCATATTTTGGGAATGCACCCATGCCCCTATGATGAACCCGCCTTTGGCGAATTCCGCTGCTTGAGTATAGACTCTATGAGGAGGTCTGATGGACAACTTGCTAGGTATAACAACACCGGCCCCTTTGTCGCTGGCTACGTTGGCGCTCAACCTGTTATTGGGTATTCTGCTCTCCAGTGCGACCATGTGGTTCTATACACGATTCGGAAAATCTCTTTCCAATCGTGCCAGGTTCGCGCAGACGCTACCCATCCTGACGCTGATCACGATCCTCGTCATCTCAGTTGTCAAATCCTCACTCGCGCTCTCCTTAGGACTGGTCGGCGCGCTCTCAATCGTTCGCTTCCGAACAGCTATCAAGGAGCCGGAGGAATTGGTCTTTCTCTTTCTGGCCATCGGTATCGGGTTGGGAATCGGCGCCGATCAGCGTTGGCCGACAGTGCTGGCAGCGACGCTGATCCTGGGTTACATATACATTCGTTCGCTGATGATTCCCCAGTCGATGAAGAATAATCTCTACTTGAGTGTTCAATCTCCGGCCACAGACGGCTTCTTTGCCACGATCAATGAGCTGTTACTCCAGCATGTCGAGTCCGCCGATCTGCGCCGCCTGGATCGCAATACGGCGGGGTTCCAGGCCACATACCTGATTTCGTGTTCCAGCGAGAAAACACTCATCTCCTTGATGGATGATCTGGGTACCCGGCTACCGGCATGTGAGTTCAGCTTCGTTGAGCAGGATAATACCCTGGGCGCATAGTCATGAAGATCGGTCAAAACCCGACCCCTCGGTCGCCAAGGCGCCTCAACTGGAGCCTGGGACAGGCAGGATTGCTCATGCTCATGCTTGTCCTGGGCCTCATCGCCGGTGCTCAGGGATGGCACAACAGCATCATCCATAACGCGCAGTCGATCCCAACCCTGATTGGCCGGGTTGTACCCCCTCCCGATGATCTGCCCACGCTGATCATCGACATGAAATTTACGTCCTACAATCAGCTCCTGACCCGGCGCGAGCAGGCGTTGGAAGCGGGCGTTTCGATCCCCTCCGCCGGAGATTTTGTGACCGCTACCGCTCAGTTGGATGGCGCCACCACACCGATCAGAATGCGCCTGCCGGCCGGGCCTGCTGCCTACCTGGGCACCGACGAACGATGGAGTTTTGAGGTGCGCGTCCAAGATGAGCGCGAACTGCTGGGAATGCAGCGGTTCTATCTTGCAGATCCGGCGGCCAATAACTGGCTCAACCAATGGGCCTTTGCCCGTGATCTTGAGCGAGAAGGTATCCTGGTGGCTCGTTATCAGTTCGTCCGGCTCATCTTTAACGGCCGGGATTGGGGCATTTATGCGCTCCAGGAAGGGTTTGCCACTGACTTATTGGCGGCGCATGACCGGCGGGAAGGGGTCATTGTGGAGTTTGATGCTGACTTGCTATGGGAGTCAATCGCTCATTTTCAAGGTGATTCGCAGGCTGCAACCATCGATCCCGTCACCAATCTCTCTGCCGCCGACATCCAGTATTTTGAGGTCGATGCCTTCCGCGATGCCACCATTGACTGCGATCCTGATCTGTCCGCCCAAAGAGAGCGGGCGATTGGCCTGCTGCGCGCGCTTCAGACCGGACGGCTGCCGGCATCGGCAGTATTCGACGCACAACAGTATGGTCGATTTCTTGCCCTGGTCGACCTGTGGGGAGCGACGCAGAGCACATCATTGGTCAATCTACGCTACTATTACAATCCCACATCGGATCGACTTGAACCGATCGGGTTCAACGGTAACCCGCTGCGTGCCAATGAGCGTCTCTCGCTGGCCGCCACCTACGGCGATCCGGTTTTGCAGGCGGCCTACGTCGAGCAGGCTCTGCGTATCAGCCAACTCGACTATCTTGACCAACTGCATGCGGAATTGGAGCCCGAACGCCAACAATTACAACACATCGCACGCGCCCAGGCTGGGGACGAGGCACTTGCCCCACCGTGGGATGAACTGCGCCGGCGGCAGGAACAGATACGACGCTCTCTCGATCCCGCGCAGCCAGTCTTTGCCTACCTGGGATCGCCCACGCAAGCCATGAGCGGAACGCTGGGCATTGATGTAGGGAATATCTTGAACCTGCCGGTAGAGATCGTTGGCTTTGACATCAACGGCGCAACCTTCCTTCCGGCAGAGCGCGAGAGCTTGTCTGGAGAATCAGTCGAGCTTCTGACCAACCACACTGACGCCATTGTTCTACGTGCCCTCGATGTGATCCAGGCACCGGTGATCCGCTACGCGCACTTTGACATCCGGCTGGCAGATATTCAGCAGCTAGACAGCGAGATCGACTTTACGCAGGAATTGGAAATCCATGTGATCACACGGATCCTGGGCCTCTCTGCTACGCGCCTGACTCGCGCGCAGTACGGCTATCCGGATGTTCTTATTGTACAGCCCGAAGAATGACCGGGAATGGAGAGAAATGTCGCATGCCCGTCATCGATTCGCTCATGCCGGATCGGCAGGCAGAAGCTGAACCTGACCTTCGCTACGAGATCAAGATGGTCTGTCCACGACACAGACTACAGCAAGCCCGTTTCTGGGTTCGGCTCCATCCGGCGGGTTTCATGGTGGCGCATCCGCCGCGCCAGGTCAACAGCCTATACCTGGACACCCCTCACCTGCGTAGTCTGAATGACAACCTGGAGGGACTGAGTGCTCGCCGGAAATTTCGCCTGCGCTGGTATGGTGTCAGTGTAGAAGACATTTGCCCCTCCATCGAGATCAAAGAGAAGTACAACTTGCTGGGGCGAAAGAAACAGACTCTGCTGCCATGCAAACTGGATCTGATGCTGCCGTGGTCAGAGATATTGAAGACGATCCATGCTGCTGTCTCACCCGCGTGGCGGGCGCTGCTGCAAACAGTGAATCAACCCACTTTGTTAAACCGCTATCAGCGTGAATACTATATTACGCCGGACGGTGTCATACGAGTCACGTTAGATTACGACCAGGTTGCCTATGACCAACGACTGACCTCTCGGCCCAACCTGCGCGTTCAACTGCCGCCCGCCGATGCCGTCGTGATCGAGATCAAGGCCGCAGCAACACAGGCCAGGCGCCTGGAGGAGATCACAGCCGGGTTTCCCTCGTCCCGCAGCCGGAATTCCAAGTACGCCCAGGGTCTGTTGGCTGCTCTAGGCTGACTATCGAACCAGGATGGAATGCAACACGACGCGATCCGACACTTCGACGCCCGATTCGTCTACAATTATAAGGTGATCCAGGCCAGGCCAGCGATACATCCCTATCTGGATCTGGTATGTCCCGGTAGGGCTCTGGGGATCGAGCGCCAGGTGATGGATATCGGGGACGATGTCGCCCGGAATCCAGGCTCCGGTCGGATACTGCCCATTCATTGGCGATCCATCGTGATTGGTGATGAGGTGACCGTTGGCATCCATCAGGTGGACGAACACGATGTAATCATCGTCCGGAGGGCGCCGGGCCTCCCAGTAGAGAGTGACATCGAATGCAGAGCCGGGAGATACAATGTCCGGCGCCGTAAAACCTAACAAGGTGATCTGATCGCCAAGATTAGCCCCTACCGTCCTCGCGCTATCCATCTCGCCCTGCCAGGGCACAACCACGTATCCCAGGGTGATCTGATCGACGGGAGACGTATCGTCCCCCTGGTAGATGGGCAGGAATTCGCTCAACTGAGGGGCAGCCGCTCTCATCTCCAGCTGATGTGCTCCTACGGAGATATCGGTCGGCGTCGTCAACACGAATCGTTGGGCAATCGGCTGTCCCCTTTGCCACCAATCCACCAGAGAGCTGACAGGAGGGGCAACCATATCCTGCTGCGCCCATCTTTCCCCGCTCCACGGCGAGATCATCCGCACCACGGTGTGGAACTTATCAGTTACAGGGTCCATTGCTTGCAGGTAAAGGGAAACATAGACGACATCTCCCGGCTGAATTCGATCCGGCCAGTACCTGTATCCGACTAACTTGACACCGTCCGGCAGGCGCGCATCCAGAGGCCGGTATTCTCCCATCTCGAATCTGCCGGCGTGGTAGCCCCAGACCACAAAAGGTGACGTGGCGTCATGGGGTGACTCGAACGTCTGCAACGGCGCGTAATATTCCTGAAACCAATCCGTCCGGGTCAAGAGATCCCACCCCAGGCTCCTGAGCGAGACGCAGTAGGCAGGTGGGTTTCTGTTCAGTGTCTGGAGCAAACGCGCCAACTCCGCCTGGTCACTCCGGCCTCCATCCCATGGGAGCGTAGGGCGGTCCGCCAGGTAGCCGATGCGTTCAGAGCCAAAGACGGCCTCTGTTGGATCACTGTGAGCATGCAGCCAGGTCCCGACCTGCTGCTCCAGCTCGGATCGGGCGACGGGGCGACGCGGATAGTCTGTCAGGAGCGAGGATAGCTGAGCAACCCCCAGCGGCAGCCAGGCAACCAAAGCCAGCACTAGGGTCAGCGTCCGGCGGTCGAGACGAAATTTGTTCTGCTCGCGAAACCACTCGACGAACCACTCGATGCCAAGACCGGCCAGGAACAGGGCCAGCACGCCGAGCATCACCCCCGCCACATCGCTGTCCCTCAGGATTAGAATCATCACCCACAGGAGCCCCATCCACCGTGCCCTGGCTGCCACTTCCAACAATCCCAGCGTGATGAACGGCAGAAACAGCCAGTAGAATTCGCTCTCGCGTGCCAGCTGTTCAATATCACCACCCCATTCAGCCAGGTGGGACATGGAAAACGGGGCAACGAGTTGTCGAGCCACCATCACCCCCCAGCCGGATATGGCAAGCATCAGGATCAGGCAAAGCCACAAGGGGAACTTCCTTTGCTTGATCCGCTGGAAGGTCAGCAGCAACAATGCCGGCATCAGAGTGCTCACATCAAAGTGTGTGAGCAGCAGAAGAATCAGGATACCAGCCAGCAGCTTCCACTCCCCCCTGATTGCCGCTGCAAAAGCAAGCAAAATCCAGGCAATCGCCCACGGAATCTCGGTTCCCAGAGTTATCACGATGAGGGGGCTAAAAGCAACAAGAGTGGCCGACACCACCGCCATTACCGGTCGTCGAATCGTCCGGCCTAGTATATAGATTGCCACAGACGCCAGGCTCCACCCGATCACGCCGAGGGCGAGGGCGGCTTGAGGAATTGGAAACCCCAGCGCTGCCGACAAAGACAATACCAGTACATAGAGAGGCGCCCTGAAAACAGGGGATTCCGGTACAAGACAGTCGATCAGGTCGTTGCCTGCCGCCAGATGACGGGCACAACGGAACGTCGCATAGTCGGTATCATCAAAGTGGGGTCCCCATGCCAACCCGACGGCCAAGGGGAGAATCAGGAGAAACAGCCACAGCGCGGCCTCGACTGGCCGTCGGCCCGTTGGCCACCAGGGCGCAAAAGAGATCTTGTGTCTATCCACATCCATATGGTGGATTCTACCCTATAGACCTAAATTTGGTGCAAATTAAGCGGCAAATAATGAACTGTAGTTTCGCCTTTTTTAGATGTACGCATAGAATTCACCGCAGAGCCGCTGAGTTCGCAGAGAAAAATCAAAGAACGATGAAAT
>JAFGMS010000190.1 GCA_016927375.1 Anaerolineae bacterium | reverse complement strand
GCTGGGCGTGTAGGTGGAGTTGGAGGGCTGGGAGTCGGCGGCGGGGCTGGAGAAGTCGGCGTTGTCGTCCACCTGAACGCGGTAATGATCGGCGCCCGGCACATCCTCCCAGTCGAAGGTGGGAGTAAAGTCGGGTGTGGTCGAGTTGTTTGCCGGGGAGAGTAAAATGGGAATGGACAGTTGCGCAAGCTGCGGTGCGGTATGCGTTCTGCAGGGGCCTGGTATCGATAAGCTAAGCAAGATACCAAAAGCGGGCAGCAGGCGCTGTATACGAATAGGGGCAGCATGGTATCTCATCTTCCAAGCCTCCTGAGATACAAGGTGATAACCCTCGCTGTCGGCGAAGTGGTTATGCTCTGTCAGGCAGGGATATACTGATGATCAGGATCAATGGCTGCGATGAGTCTGTCGATGAAATGGGAACCCGGCCCTGGGTTCCAGATGGACTATGATAGGTGATAGAAGGTTATCGGCACTACCGCCTTCTTGTAAAGAATCGGCTGAAAAAACGCGGCGGGGAAGGAATGTCTTCCTCCATCTCCTCGATGGCTTTGTCAAGCGTATCGTAGATTGGGAAGGCAGAAGTGAACCCGGCCTGGACAAAAATATCGGCCACTACTTTTTGAGGAGCGGCCAGGCAGAATTTACCTCCAGCGCGGTGCATGGCTTGTGCGTTTACAATAAACATTGCCAGGGCAGCGCTGGTTAGGAAGGGTACACCGCTTAGTTCGACGATTGCTCGCACAGTGCGATCGGGTAATGCTGCCTTGAATGCCGGCTCGATGGCCTGGGTGCCCGCTGTATCCAACTGTCCGGTGATGCTGATGATCACCAGCCCACTATCACGTGCGCTGCGGGAAAGGTTAGGTGGGGTTGTTGTCGTCATGATCGGTTAGAAAGACCTCGGATAGATGCCTGTCTTTGGTATTGTGTTATCAGCGGGATGCGATGTGATACAAATAGGACCAAGAGTTGGCTATTGCTTGCCCGGCTTTATTCGCGCTCCACAACTTCTAGAGCTTTGGGCACTGTTGGATAGATATCAAAAAGCTCGTGAAAGCCGGCCAGCGAGAGTACCTCCATGATGTTCTTGCCGGCCGAGGCAATGGTCAAGTTGCCGCCGCCCTGACGAAGCCTCTTGCCCATGATCAGCAGCATTGCCAGCCCTGCCGAGGATATAAACCCGACATCCTCGAGATCGACTACCAGGCGGGCGGTGCGCTCAGAGACTGCGTCTCTGAAAGTATCCTCGATCATCTTCACTCCCAGCGAGTCGAGGTCTCCGTGAAAATGGACTATCTTCACCCCGCTATCTCGATGCTCTGTCGTTAAGGTTGTTTGCTCTTTCATGAATTTTCGTTTTCAACTCGTTTGGGGTACAGTATAGACACAACCTGAACAATACGGTTAAGAGTAGACTATCTGTTCACTTTTGGCAAGCAGCGTAAGCCGCTGTGTAGAATAGTGACCACCGGATTGCAGGGATATACCGCGAGCGCACTTGAATGGTGTATTTGAGGTGCATTTTACCGCTGTTACTCATCAGCAAGTAGATAAGGTTTGTTGGAGGCCCGAGATAGGATGAGCAAAACATACGATGCACTTATGGAACTTCTGGAAGAGAAGGGAAGCATTCCAGATGAGGAAGCGGCCAAGCTGATCAAGGAGCACGGCCCGCTGGAAGAGGAAGAAAAGAAAAAGATTGCTTCGGCCATTAAGATGGCTCAGACCTTGAACAAGACCGGCAACGAAGAAAAAGACAAGGCCGCCGACAAGAAAGAAGAAGCACAAGAAGATGAAGGCGAGAAGCTAGAAGAACCATCTGACGACAGTGAAGTCTCAATGGATGATTATCTTCTTGCCTTGAGCGTGCTTGATTCAGATGAAGCCAGCAAAGAGGAAAAGGAAAAGGCGGAGAAAGTCAAGGACAAGTTCGAGAGCCAGTGAGGGTCAGGCAGACCTGCTTTTTTTGCGAAGTAAACCAACGAGCCCCAGTGTTTAGCCTAGTGACTGGGGCCTGTTGATTCTATATAGGAACCTGGGAATGGAGTTACTGGGCTGGTGCCACACCATCACACTCAGGCATGACGATCCACAGAATGATGTAGAGGATTACACCAGGCCCACCTGCCAGGCTCAGCACCACAAAGATGATCCTGACAAGGACCGGATCGATCCCAAAATATTCAGCCAGCCCGCTGCATATTCCGGCAACCATTTTGTCGCTTGAGCGGCACAGTCTTTTCTCTTCCATAATTCGTTTAAACCTCCTCGTGGTAAAGAACGTCGACAAAACCTACCTGCGTATGTTTTCTACGCTATATACTACGCAAACCCCGAAACAAAGTTGCCGTTACGAAAATTCCGGAAGCCGGAATGCTGTGTGAAAAACAAACTCCACGCTCGATCCCTGACAGGTGGCATCATGGCTAAGCACATTCTTCAGGATTGTGCTATAACGGGGTAAGCCATGCCATACACCATATCGGGGTAGATCTTGAACGACGCATTGACGGGGCGCACGATTGGCCAATATGAGCTACACGAGGTAGTAGGACGAGGTGGAATGTCCGTGATCTACCGTGCTTCCCAGCCGCGCATGGAGCGTGATGTCGCCATCAAGATAATCGCTGGATCATATGCGCATCATCCGGCTTTTATTCGTCGATTTGAAGACGAGGCGCGTGCCTATGCCCGATTGCAGCATCCGCACATTCTTCCGGTGTATGATGTCGGATTGGAAGGGGATTGGCTCTATTTGGTGATGGCTTACATGTCTGGTGGTACACTTGCGCGACGCATTGCTGCAATGCTGGGTGGCCTGCCGCTGGAGGAGATCGTGTGTATCACCGCTCAGGTGGCCTCGGCGCTTGATCATGCACATGCTCAGGGCATCGTCCACTGCGATATCAAACCCGGTAATATTCTTCTTGATGGGAGAGGTAATGCTTATCTGGGCGATTTCGGTATTGCTCAGTTGGACACGAAGGAACACCTGCCATCTCAGGGTACTTACGCTTATATGGCTCCGGAACTCGCTGGTGGGGCATCTGCTGCGCCGGCCAGCGATATTTTCTCTCTAGGAGTTGTTGTCTTCGAGATGCTGGCTGGCTTTCGGCCTTTCGAGGCACATAGTCATGGGGCGCTCCTTGAGGCGCACTCCAAGCCGGCAACGCCAGATGTGCGCCGGGATCGGTCTGATTTGCCTCCTGGCGTGCAGGTGGTGCTGGAACAGGCGCTCAGCAAAGATCCTGCCGCACGTCCGCTTCATGCCACTTCGCTGGCTCAAGCCTTGATGCGCGCCTGTGGACTGGTCGGGTTGCCGTGTGCTGATGTTAGCGACGAAGCACTGTTCGTGGAAGATGAGAGCGTACAAGGTCCTGTGTCAGAAAGTGGGCCTTCTGTTGAGCTGAGCACACCGCCGCCGTTGGTTAGCCTCGAGGGTTGGCCTCGTGTTGTAACGGAGGTCGAGCCGGCTGTTGTATACCCCAATCTGGAGCGAGATAGCTCACCGACGGTGGTAGCATCGCCCACGCGGATGTTCCAGGCGATCCCCTCTTTGGGAAAGAGGCTGCGCAGAATCTCGTCCGGCAGGCTGCTGTTGTTGGTTTGGCTGGTTGTACTCTGCGTGTTGATGGAGGCAGCAGCATTGATCGTTTTGGTAATGCCTGCTCTTCATCATTGACATGCCGCAACCTCCCAGAGGTTATATCCATGCTGAGCCCAACTGAATTCTCACAACCTCCGGGAGGTTTTCAACTGAAGTGAAACACACCATTATCAATTGGTGCCTGGCAGGTACTATCAGCCAGATGATGACCGTACACTTGTTAGCACTCTTCTACAATCCATAATGGAGCAATGTTATGCTAGACTCGTTAGATGGACGGGTTATTGGCCGATGTCGTGTTATTCAAAAGCTAGGTAAGGGTGGCATGTCCACCATCTATCTGGCCCACCAGATGTCTGTTGATCGGGATGTGGTGATCAAGGTTCTGTCATCCTCGCTGCTCTCCGATGACACTTTCATGGAGCGGTTCAACCGCGAGGTTGAGACAACGGCTCAGCTGCAGCATCCTCACATCATTCCCATCTATGATTATGGGCAGTATGAAGGCCTGCCTTACATCGTGATGGCCTATATCAAGGGGGGCACACTGGAGAGCTTGTTCAAGTGTGGGCAGATGGAGTTGAGCCTGGCGTCACGTATCGTTGGGCAAGTAGCCGAGGCACTCGATTTTGCTCATGGTCAGGGGATTATCCATCGTGATGTAAAGCCCTCCAATATCCTACTCGACAGCCAGCAGAATGCCATTCTGACCGATTTCGGTGTAGCGCGGGTTCTCTCTGAAACACAGCATCTTACGCAGGATATGATTGTTGGTACACCATTTTATATCGCGCCGGAGATGCTGGCTGAGGGCAACATCATCACGCCGACGGTGGATATTTATGCGCTGGGAGTGACTCTTTACCAGATTCTATCAGGTACCCCGCCTTTTGTTGGCCAATCGACAGCCCAGATCATGTGGGCGCATGTCCATGCACCCGTTCCTCTGCTTGCCGAAGTCCGCAATGATCTCCCGCCTGAAATAGACGGCATTCTCCAGAAGGCGTTGGCGAAGTCACCAGCTTCCCGTTATACCACTGCAGGGGAACTGGCTGCCGATCTGGCATCAGTCGCAACAGGGCAAAGTTTGCAGATTGCTCATGCTGCTGCACCGGTAGATTCAGACCACTTTCTTCAGGATGCCAATCTTCAGGACGCAATTCATCGGGCACTCAATCAGGTGGTCAAGATTGCCCGGCCCGATGGTGGCACCGGTTCAGGCATCTACCTGGCGGGTGATCGGGTGGTCACTTGTTTGCATGTTGTTGATGGTTCCCCTGGGTTGTATGTCAGCTTTCATACCGGCGAGCGCATTGAGGCCGATGTGCTCGCGACCGATAACCATCTTGACCTGGCACTGTTACAGCTGCGTGCCACACCTAGCACTCTAACAGATGAACAATTGGATGGGATCGTCCTTCGTGTCGATCCGGTTGAGCCGGGCGAGGCCCTGGCTGCCATTGGCCATCCACTGGGTTTGGATTGGTCGGTGACGGGTGGTCACTACAATGCGCTGCGGCAGCCGGGCGAAGAGCCGCTCCCGCGGTTTGGCATTGTACTGGCAGCCCCTTTGGTGCAGGTCGATGTGGTGATCAATGCCGGCAACTCCGGCGGGCCAATTATCGACGCCGAGGGCCATCTTATTGGGATCGCCGACAGCATCATCAACCCCGCAGTGGCAAATAACATTGGATTTGCCATCGAAGGCCAGATGGTGCTGAATTTCCTGGAGGAGCACCAGGACGATATTGAGCTGCTGGCACCTTTTAGCTGCGAACACCATCATGCCGGAGATGAGCGTTACTGCCCGCTGACCGGTAAGCCTATCCACAAGCTTGATCCCGTTCCTATGCCAACTGCTAACACGGTGCGTTATACATGTGGACATCTTCATGAGCCCGGATTGGAGTACTGCCCATTGACCGGTAAACCCATCTTTGAGATTGATAGAGTACAAGAGGAGTGTGCCGATACCATACAGGCAGCTGTTCCTTCAGTGGTCTGTACCAACTGTGGGGCCTGCTATCCTGTCTCGCTGGATGTGTGCCCGAGTTGTGGTAAGCCCAGAAGAACATAAATGCGAGCAGCGAAAATCCCGGCGACCGCATCAGTCTGCGGTTGGCGGTCTTGCCGCTGAGAACGCTTGGCCCTCTTCTGGCACAGTTCCGACAGTGAGCTGAGGTTTTCTTGTTTCCCAGATCATAACCTGTCAGTTCTGTACCTTGATATTATCTGATAAGAGAGCGCCGGGCTCGCAGAGTTTTTCCTTGATTTTCTCCACGAAACGACATTCTGTCGTCGATCTCTGCACTCTCCGCGGTGAGAAATAGCCTGATCGCGAAAAAGGCGAAAGTCGAGTTATTGATGATTGGTTGATTGAAGGGTAGCACGCAAGAATAGCGTGGTTGTCAATTTAGCCGTTCTTTTGCCTCACCCCCCTGCATCACGATCTACTAGCTGGAGTTGGCGACGTCCCCCTCTCCACGCGTGGAGAGGGGGTAGGGCTTTAAGGGCACAAACTGATCTTCACCATCTCGACCACGTTATTTCCGGTTCCTACCGCAAAAGCGACTCAACACGGAATAGGGAGAAAATATCATCCAAGTTGGCAAGTATGCAAGAGGGCGAATGAAGAGTGTTAAAGCGAAACACCAATTGGACTTTTACAAAATAGTCCAATAGTGCGAGATGGCTTGTGAAGACGATATGACATTCCGCGGGAATGACAGGACCGGCGCGGGTATTTAGATAGAGTACCCGGATTAAACAATAAAGGTTCATTCGCAGGAGTGACAATTCTCGCGTAGACAGAGGCGTGCTGGTAGATCCCTCGGCTACAAGAAAGCGAGGGAGCAGTTATGGCTCGTAGAGCTGGAAGTTGTCGAACTGGAACCTGGCCTCGTTCTCACCCCAGATATCGATGACCAGCCCGATGGTGCCGCCGTTCAGACGGTCATCGTCCAGTTCATGAGCAAGCACACCGTTAATAAAGAACCGGTAGTACGGACCCTCAGCCAAGACGGCCAGGTTGTTCATATCCCCAGGGTCCACCAACTGTGTGCTTTCCCATCCGGGTACAGGGATCCACTCGCCTTTTCTTCTGAGCTCGATATTCATGAACTGGTCTTCAGAAACGGTGAACTGGTAAAAGTTGTCAGCATTAACAAAATGGAACAACAGGCCGTAATCTGTGCTTGTGACATCACCCTCAAGCTGGCGGCAGTCGACGCTGACATAAAAATCACCGATGCGATGGTCGAGGGTCGGGTATGCCCACCAGAGGAGGCCTTCTTCATCAACCGACGCGACCCGCCACCGATAGAGGCCTTCTTCGATAGCGAGATCTACCTGCCCGTATTCGTCCTCAAAATAATCAACTTGCCAACCGTTTTGGTCAGAGACGAACTGCTCATCGATTGTCTTTGACCATCCTTCCGGAGGAAGGGTAAAATCAGTTCTGGTCGTTGCGGTGGCATTGTTATTCTGCATGTTCTCATATGCCAGCCACCCCAGTCCCGAGACAGCGACTATGAGAGCGGTCACCAGCAAACAGACGACAGCCCCAATTAGCGCAATCCAGAACCATGTCAGCGAACGGGCAGGGACCGCGGAGGGAGGAAAATCTGTGACGGGGTCCTCACGCGGGGGCTGTGGGATAGGTTGATATTCGCTCATGGGTGTTTCTCCGTCTGCTGCATTGATGCGTATACAGGTAGATCGTCTTCTATGCTAGTGCTATTATCGATAGACCGCAAGCATCAGGCCACCGTGAATAAGCGTCCCAGTTGATTTGCCCAATATCCGAGGGAGGTATGAAAACTTACTCTGCCAAGATACAGTCCTAACGAGGTTATGGCTTGTGATCAACTCTTCTGATCCGGCTGATGCTGCTAGGCGGGGGGCATTCCCCAATGCACTTATCCTGTCTCTTTCAGATGCGACAGTGCCTCGGCAGCTACTACCTGGCGCATATCGTCATAAGAAGTAGTATTACGAATGAACTCAAGCGCCTTGACTGAATGACTATTCCCCAACATGCCCAACGACCTCACGACTGCACATGCTACAGAGGGTTCCAGTTCGATGGATGGTTTGGCATTCTCCCAACCTTCTGGCAGCTGGCCTGTTTTTTTCATATGCTTGAGGAGTTCATCTGTGTCTTTCATGGCTCCATCGACACCCAACAAATCGACAAGCGGTTTAACCGCTCGTGTATCCCCAATCTGTCCCAGCGCGCTGGCTGCTCTCCGGCGAACACTCAGGCTACCATTCTGAAGAGCTGCGATGAGCGGATCTAGTGCCTCTTTTCCTACCTGCACAAGCGCCTTCTCGGCTGCGGCGGCTACAGAGGGTACATCCTTAAGGCTGGCAATTAGCGGGTCCACTGCCCTCGCGTCCCCGATCTCCCCTAATATCTCGGCAGCATATTGTGCGTGGTCAGCCGACATTTCTATCTCTCCAGAATACCAACTGCTGCTATTCATGCCGATATATTCCTGGCGTTCCAGAAGGATATTGATAAAGGCATCGGCCGCCCGCGCATCTCCCAGCTGCCACAGCGCTTTCGCGATGAAAGGAGAGATCCCCCTGGATAAAGTGCCCTCGATCATATCGACAAGAGGCTGGGCCGCCCGCAGATCTCCAATCTTGCCCAACGCCTCGACAGCTGCTATACACACGCCGTCATCATGATCCTTGAGGACAGTGATGAGCGACTCGACCGCTCGTTTGTCTCCGATTTTTCCAAGAGCTTGAGCGGCATGACGGCGTACGTACTCCTCAGCATCATCAAGAGCAGCTATAAGCGGCTCAAGTGCTCTTATATCCCCAATGTCACCCAAAGCCTCGATGGTAGGGCCCTTTACATCCTCGTTCTGGAGTGCAGAAATAAGGGGCTCGACGGCCTGGGAGTCACCAATCTTTCCCAGCACCGAAGCCACCCGCCAACATTGGCTGCTCTCCAGTTCAGCGACAAGCGGCTGTATTGCCACTGTTCCCATCCGGATTAGCTCGGTCTCGGCTGCATTGCGCACTTCGGGGCTGTTATCGTTGAGAGCAGCCACCAGTGGTTCTACCGCCTGATTTTCCCCGATTTGACCTACTGATTTAGAAACACTGCGACGTATCTGCGGGTCTTTTTCGTGGCCCAGCACCCTGGCCAAGCTCTTAACATCACATCTGTTCTTGAGCTTTTCTGTGTTCGGACGTCCTCCAAAGAACGGCATTTGTCCCTCCAGTGAATGGCAAACCTCAAAATCTCTGACTACAGCCAAAGGTAGTGACCGCCCCGGCATTTTGTCCCTTTGGGAACCGGTTTGCTTAACACTCCATCGACATTGTCACCCTGCGGGGCCCGCGGCTCCGGCCGTTCATCCGCCACCCGAAGGGGTTCTTACTGGAAATAGAGTGAATACAATGTTAGGCTACTGGCCAAGCGGCAATAACAGGGCACAATGTTCTTATCTATTCTCTCAAACGTCCCAGTTTACGCGCCAACGATCACCAAAGAACCAACCCATCACTGTGGTTAAACGGCAATCATAGAAATGGATTGCCCGGTTCTGGGTTGGTTCAAGAAGGATGGAATATGGAGCGTGCGATGTTTGGGCAACCCATTGATGCACATAGAGACACATCCCTTTTCGCAAACAATACACTTACAACCAGTTACCAATACACTTCTTATAGTCTCTATTGTATGCAACTTTGGCACAAAAGAGATATCAACAACATCACAAAAAAATAACAACAGGGTGTGTTTTGAGAGCAAGTCAAGCAACCAAGCTCAACTTTGCACATGCCAGGCTGTCTGTTTACGAAGGGGTATGCAGAAAGAGCAGTGCTTTTCCGACATCATGGTCAGTGATTGGCACGAGGTGTTTAGCCTGCCAAAGGGTGTGTTTGGGATGGTTCATTGCGTTGTGATAAAGGACGAGATATTTGTGATAGTTAGGAAGACGCGAGATGTCTTCATGTTCATTGTGTAGGGGCAAGCTAACCGTAACACACGACGGTTTGTGTCACCGCCAGGCT
>JAFGMS010000189.1 GCA_016927375.1 Anaerolineae bacterium | reverse complement strand
CTCTGCGGTGAATTTTGATCTTTCCCCCCAACTGGTACATACGCCCAGGCAGCTCAGGCGGTAGTACATCAGATGAGAGAACGACGGGCGTGCTTCGGCGAATTGGTACAAGTGGATGGCTCGCCACATGATTGGTTTGAGGGATGAGCGAGCAAGTAAGCTGCTCTGATCCTGAAAGTTGCGGACTATTGCTTTCTGGCATATTGTTTGGGTGTAGACCTTGTCCGGACGGTAATCAAGAAAGGGGACAGATATGGAGTTCATTCAAGCAATGGCCAATCTTGTTGGCATCAGCTCGACCGCGCTGATCGTCATCGCAATTGCTGGGGTGATTCTGGTGGGTGGTTGGTATGTGCTCAAAGCTGCCTTTAAGATAGCCGCCAGAACCTTTGCTATTGGCTGCGTGACGATCATCGGCCTGGTAGCCGGCCTGTATGTTGTTTTCGTAGTGCTCCGGGCGGTTCAGTGATCAGTTCATAGCTAGAAGCTGTGGGCTGATAGCTGAGCACTTACACTGCTTGCGCGTGTAGCCATTCCCCTCAGATCAAGACTCTGCTATTCGACCTGCCCCTGACCCACATGTGAATTTGATTGACCCCATATGGACTTCATCGACCCGGCGCCGGGGTTAATCTGTCCACGGCCGGGGCCTCCAACTTGAAAGGGCCGCGACATCCCTCCGCCGCGGCCCACAACGTAGCCCTGCTATGACAATATCCTACGGACAATCAGGGGAGATCGACCTTTTTACCGTCATAGGTGCCCGTGAGGGAGATGCTTCCGGTTTCTCTGTTGAAGGTATATATCAGCGAGCCTTCCTTGAGCCCATCGATGTCAAATGTGTAGCTGCTGTTCAGCGGAACCATATCGATGGTGCCGGAGCCGGTGAGTATCAGTCCTTCGGAAAACTCACATTGAGTGAAGTTGAATGTCTCTACTTTATTCTCCAGGATAAAAGAGAAACTGCCGCCATATGGGCAGGCTGCCGAGATATTCGTAGACTTCTCGCTGTTATAAAAGTGCTCCGGCATGAGAATGATTTCGAGATCGACCTGGTAGAATGTCTCCAGGAGGTCGGAAATCTGGCCGGCATCCGCGGGCATCGGCGGGATGTATGACCAGGTCACTGGCGATTCCCACGTACACTCGATCTCGCGCCGGGCCGGCAGCCTATCCTTCAAGAGGAAATCATTCACGTAGTCATCGGGGCACGTTTCTTCATAACCATAGCTGGCATGGTGACCGCCATCGACATAGAGATGGTAGCCGTCATCGAGATGCTCGAAGACCGCCTTTCCCGCCTCGAAGGGGGTGGCCGGGTCGAGCGTGGCGTTGAGCACAAAGGTGGAGATGCCTTCGGCAACGAGCGGCTCAGCCCGGACTTCATCATCCGGCGCGCTGGGCCAATAAGCGCACACCAGGCCGGTGTAGATGCCGCCATCCAGACGGGGGTCGGTCCCAATGGAGGCCTGCCCATCCTCGAAGACCTGGGCGATGCGCTCTTCTACCGTCCCAGTGAAGTAGCTGTTATCGGTGCAGTGGACAAAATAGTAACCAACATCAGAAAAGCTGGGATCGCCAAGATATACCTCGGTCTCGGGATCGTACTTGAACTGTGCATAATACAGCCGGGCCATCGGGATCAGGTCACCCCGGTGGGCGGCAGCCAGCGCGCGGAGGAATAGCATCCGGCTGCCCGAGAAGTACATCTGATAGGTCGCCGTCGCCTCCAGCTTGCTAAAGGTCATCAGGTGCTCGGCTGTTGTCCCATCGGGCAGGGGATAGGCATACGTCTGGGCGGTCTCGGCCAGGCCGGAGGCCAGATCGTCGTACACCCGCAAGGGGTCGTCTCCGCCAAAATCGTTGATGCACTCAGCGTCCTTTTTGCAAGTGTCGAACGTGGCCAGCAGAGCCTTCTCAAATGCTGTCTCCTGCGCGTGCGAGAACTCGGCCCCGGTCAGCGTGAGATCGACCGTGCCGTCCAGGATCATCCCGGCCAGGTAATCGCCATAGACAGCCGCGTATTGTTGAGCGATGACTGTCCCGTAGCTGACGCCGTACAGGTAGAACTTCTCGGCGCCAACAGCCTGGCGGAAATCTTCGATGTCCTCAACCACTTGCTGTGTGCTGTAGAACTGAAGCTCCTCTGCCGGGACTCCTATCTCTTCAATGCAGTCCTGGACAAATGCTCTGGCTTCCTCGGTCCACTCATCCTGCTCGCCAGGGGTATCGGGGCCTTCTTCACCCTCTGTGTCATCCTGGCTGGGATCGCCGTTATAAGCGGCCAGGGCCGTAGGGCAGGTCAGAGGGGACGAGAGGCCAACGCCACGCTGGTCAAAATAGACCAGGTCGAAACTCTCCAGCACAGCTTCGTCGGTATTGTCAATCGACCCCGTACTGACCCCTTCGCCACCGGGCCCGCCTGGATAGGCCTGGAAGAACATCCCCCGCCGCTCGCCCGCCGCCGGGTGGATGGCAAAAACCACGTCGACGGTTTTGGGGTTCGACGCGTCAAAGTGATCGAGCGGCATGGTGAGTGTGACACAGGTAAAGTCCGGGTTTTCGTCACACGGCTGCCCCTCGTATTCCTGGATCAGCGCCTGCATATCACCGAGGGCATACGTCGGCGTTCCACCCCGTGGCGTCGGAGCGAAATCGTTGCCGTCAGATGTGGGGGCAAAAATGTCTGGTGTTGTAGCAAAAACCTGAATGAGTTGTTCCTGATAGGCAACTGCCAGGGCGATTCCCCCCGCGCACACTGCGCAGATAAGCAGCACAACACATCCTGCTATAGGGATCAGCCACTTCCGTGAATCTTCCATTTCTATCTCTCCTACCTCGGAATAGCAACACTTGTTTGCTGGATTGTAAGTGTGTTTCCGTGTCGCGGCAAACCGGAATGGGGGTTGGGAGTTAGGGGTTAGGGAAAAGCAAAAGGTGTTGATGTGTTGAGTCGCTGGGTTCGACTTACAATTGGTACGGCTTAGCCTAAATTTCGCACTTTTCGGATTTGATATTTGGCATTTGCCCTTCTGACCCGTGAAACGTGATGCGTGAAACGTGAAACGTGATGCGTGAATGACAAACTGTGAACCGTGACACACGGGATGCAATAGACTGAAATGGCTTCACCCACAACAGGTACCGATTTAGCCGGGGAGATAAACGAGTCTCCTTAGGGACACGAGCGCGACTCCCTAAGGACACGAACGCATTTCACCAGGGAAACGAACACGTCTCGCCAGAGAAACTTGAGTAACAGTGACGGATATATTACACCATTAGCAGTCATCTTCTCGCTGTGAACGATAGTCTATTGCCTCCTACGTTTCGTGAACTGTAAACCGTGGAACATGATCCGTGACTTGGGATTTGAGGCTGAAAACTGATCACCAAAGACTGTCATGCAAAGTGCGAAATATAGGCTTAGGGTCTGTAAAAATATAACTTCCCGTTCACCTGCGGGCTCTCTTGGCAAGAGGTAGGGAACTTATTCTTTTACGGACCCTTAGGACAATGCCTTCGCCAACACTGTCATTCCCGCGAAAGCGGGAATCCACTCGT
>JAFGMS010000188.1 GCA_016927375.1 Anaerolineae bacterium | reverse complement strand
TGCTTATCGTTAGTGAAGACCACGTGTGGCCCGATGAAGACGCCGTCTTCGATGGTCACACCTTCGTAGATGGATACATAGTTCTGCGCTTTGACTCGGTTGCCGATGACGACGTGAGCATCGACGTACACGCCGCGCCCGAAAACGCACTCGCGGCCGATGCGAGCCCCGTTGCGTATCTGCGCCTGATGCCAGATTTTGCTGTCTTCGCCAATCGTTGCATCTTCCGCGACGTCGGCGGAGGGGTGAATGTAAGTTGCCAAGTCAGGACTGCCTTTCTATGGTGGTAGAATACAGAGATTGATGTGCGGCTTCGTCAACTCCCAAGTGACTCCAATGCCTTGACGATTTGCACACTGGCGTCGCCGCTTCCGTAGAAATCAGGGCGATCGGCAGGCGGGGGTGCCAGCGCCTCACGAACTCCAGAAACAATTTTCGCGCAGTCTGGTCCGGTAAGGCGATTCCAACCTGCCGTTACCGTCTCGATCCATTCTGTTTCTTCACGTAAGGTTACACAGGGGATGTGTAGTGCATAGGCTTCTTTTTGCAGGCCGCCGCTGTCCGTCAGGATCAACCGGGCAGAGCTGCTCAATGCCAGCATGTCGAGGTATCCTACCGGCAGGATCAGCAGCACGTTCGGGCTGGGTGATAAACCAAACTGATCCAGCATCTTCCGTAGGCGGGGATGGACAGTCACCACAATCCGGACATCTGGAAACCGGGCTAAGGCATCTAGAATACCAGACAGGTTGGCCTGGTTGTCAGTGTTTGATGCGCGATGTATGGTTACCAGAAAGAACTCTTTTGCACGAAGGCCATTGGCTGCCATAATGCCCAGCCCGATGCGTTCCTGGGCGCGGCTGCGGTTCTGCAACAGCGCGTCGATCATGACGTCACCGACAACAAACACCCCTGATGTGATGCTTTCACGTGCCAGATTATCTGCTGCGACCTGAGTAGGACAGAACAGGGCGCTGCTGATGTGATCAGTTAGCACTCGATTGTGCTCCTCCGGCATGGCACGGTTATAGCTGCGTAGACCAGCCTCAATGTGCGCGACCGGCACGTTGAGTAGCTGTCCAGTGAGGGCCCCTGCAAGTGTCGAATTTGTGTCGCCATACACAACAATCCAGTCTGGGTTTTGTGTCTCTATGATTGGGTGTAAGGCCAGCATCATGTGGCTGACCTGCTCCAGATTGCTTTCTGCGCCAATTCCTAGATTGATATCTGGTCTGGGAATTTCTAACTCCTCGAAGAAGATGTCCGACATTTCTGGGTCGTAGTGTTGACCCGTGTGGACGAGAAACTCATGATGTTCTTTTCTCAGCGCCCGGCTGAAAGGAGCCGCCTTGATGAACTGCGGTCTTGCGCCGACGATTGAGACAACATGCATTGAGCACCACCTGGATATTTGGACCATCACGAATTGTAACTAATTCATCCACCTTGGTAGTTGGCATAATGTACAGCAACTACTGTCACACAGCAAAGTATCGTGGGCTTCCCCCGAAAAAGTGGTGCATCAACTTGTTCAGACGCATTGTGTGACGAGCGTGGGCAGGCAGCCATTCAGAGAACTGTTCAACGAAGGTCCGTTGAGGACAGTCACTGTTGGTACAGCAAAAGCGACGCACCGTGAGTAGTCAACGGATTGCCTTACCATCGCCTGGTAAATCTTGTGGTCGACGCTCATGCCATCCGTGTGTTTTCCTTGATGTATGCGGACACTCCGGGCAACTCGAGGACATTGAGATGCTATGTGCCTTGACCCAAAGGGTATCTTCCTCGCTATCAACTTGGTCCAGAATAAAGCCTGGCGGCGTGAGAGGTAACGAAATGGCTCATCTCCCATTGTTCTATCAGAGTGAGCCTGTCAGTGTATCGAAAACACTCTTCTCTTCTACATAAATTGCGGATGAACCGAGACAAGTGTGTTGCTGTTTGTGTTGGCCGTGGGAACAGGTTGCAGCATCAAGGCTCTCACCTAGAGAGCCTTGATGCTGATTCCCTTCCTGAACAGCAAGCGACTATAAAGAGCATCGGTTGCCGTTACCATCCGCTCGAGTGAAAACAGGTCTTCCGCGCAACTACGACCTGCCTGACCCATTTTTCGTGCCTTTTCAGGATTCGATAGAATGCGCAGGACAGCCTCTGCCAATGCTAGTGCGTCATGCGGTTTCACCAAGAGGCCTGTTTCATTATGATGTACCAATTCCACTGTTCCATCTACAGATGTTGCTACAACGGGTACACCACATGACATAGCCTCCAATATCACGTTTGGAAGGCCCTCGTACCTTGACGAAAGAACAAATACATCGAATACTGGCATGATATTCTCAATATCTGGCCGCGAACCAAGTAACATAACATTATTCTCCAGCCCAAGCTCCACAATCCATGCTTCGATTGCCCGGCGAAATTCCCCGTCACCAACAATCACAAAGCGGGCACCAGGAAGTGATGCCTGAACATGGGAGGCCATTTGAAGCCACGTTCTATAGTCCTTCTGCGGATCGAACCGCCCTACTGTCCCGATCAGTGGACCATTCTCGGGTAATCTAAGTGAGGATCGAGTTTGCGTGATCAATTTGGGGGCAACCGGCAAGAACCGCTTGGTATCCACTCCATTATATATAACTTCATATTCTGGACGTATGAGAAGCGTGGAGGCATCCGAATCTCGCACTGCTTGTGCATTGGCAACCATGACGTCAACCAACGGAACCAGACACTGGCTCATGAATGTACGGAACCGATTCTGCCAGCCCGAGGCAACCCTTAGTGAGCCAATGACAACGGGAACACCAGCCAATCTTGCTGCAACACGTCCCCAGGTATTGGCGGTATATAGCCATGTGTGTACAATGTCGTAGTTACCCTTATACATGATTCTTGCTAGTCGGAAAATGATCGCTGGATCCATGCCAGCTCGCTTGTAGCACACAATTCGGTCCACGTGTGGGAGCTGATACCGATCGAACATGGTCCATTTGGGCGTCAACGAGCAAACAGATAACGCATAGCGCATCGGATTGAGCCCTTTGCATAACTCTATGAGCTGTCGTTCGGCACCTCCATAGGACATCTGACCGATGACGTAGAGAATGCGAATAAGTCTTGTCGAGCTGTCAGATGGTTCCATTCACCTACTCTCGAGAATGCTAAGCCTCAACCACTCTATGAAAAACCTCAGACAATTGACGTGCTATTACTTCTCTGCTGAAATACTGTTTCGTGACAGATCGACCCGCCTGTCCCCATTTCTGAGCCTGGGTGCGGTCTTCATAAATATTCGCGAGAGCCTCGTACCAATCATCTCTGTTGATAGCAGGTAATCCTACCTGACCCAACGCCAGAACTTCAGCATTCATGCCCACGGGTGAGACAATCACAGGTACACAACATGCCATGTATTGCAGCATCTTGAAACTGCATTTCCCTCTTGTCCACTTGGTGTCAGGAAGGGGCATTAGTCCAACATCCAGTTGCTGTACAAATGCAGCTTCGTTCTCCATTGACCAAGGTACGAAGCGTATCCTGGCCTCCGGTAGCGTGCGAAAGGCAGGTGGGTGATCGGCCATCACACGGATTTCAGCAACTGTATACTGATTGAGAAATCGCAACAGTGGCTCTTCGATGTTCTCAAGGTAGGGTAAATTGGTCACTGTACCCGTCCAGCCAATTACGAAAGGATATCCTGCTTTGATATCTCGTGGACGCGGAGTAAAACGTTCAGTGTCTATTGCGGTTGGAATGATATGAATATTCTCAGTGTAGTCCGATAGCCACTTTGCCAGATAGCTATTGCCTGCAATTATGGCATTAGCGTGGCTGGCGATCCATTGCAGTGCTTTTGTGCCATGGGGCCGCGAAAGCCAGAGCGCGTCGTCAAGGTCAAAAACCATTGGGCGCTTTAGGAATGGTTCAAGAGTTAGGCGTCCAGGCAGTACATTACGCTGCAGCCAGGTAATATCACTATGCCAGCTTCCAATCAATGCAGGCAGTCGCGTCCCAACCTTGCTTCCTTGCCACAATACTCTCAGCGGTAGTGCTAGCCTGCGGCTTACATTCGCTGGCCAACCGGGTAGACTTTTGTAGCTCTCGATGAGCGGCACGTACTCGTGGATCTGGACGCCTGCCTTCTGCAATAAGCCGATATGCTGCCGTACGCGAAAGCGCGACGACGGAGTATTCCGTCCAGAGGTCAAGGCAGAGACTTTGATCACCGGTCACGCCTCTTACGTGCCCAGACTGTCATGCGCCCCGTCTGGCCAAAAGCTGCCAGCAGACAGGCAACTGGGTAAAGTATATGTTGCACGTGCCATGCGTGCTTTGGAAACTCTACCAACAATGTTGTCAACTTGCCAGACAGACCTCGATCCTGAAGTAAATAACCGAGACTGGGAAACAAGTTGTTCAAGACTCGTTGATGGAAAAGACATTCGAGCTGCCAGTCTGTATGAGTAAACAATCGCTGGAGGGTGATGGGTGTATAGAGATACAGGTGATTTGGCACGTGAAGTGCATACCAGGCATCCCTGAAAAGAGAGAATTCGAGGGAAGCCGCATTTGGTACTGATAACACCAGCCATCCACCGGGAGCCAGCCAACCATGGAGCTTCCGCAGTACAGCTACGGGATCGTGAAGATGCTCCAACACCATCCAGCCAACGATCAAATCGTAAGGCTGACTGGGATCTGGCGCTACTTCTACCTGACAAGTCTCAATGTGGTAACCAAGTTGGCGGGCAGCGCTGGCAGGTCCTTCGGCGAATTCGATGCCTGCTACATCCCATCCCTGCAGAGCCATTCGGTGCAAGAAGACTCCAGATGCACACCCAATCTCAAGCATCCGTCCTGGCTGTTGCAATGGGAGACGGTGTGCGTTGAAGTCAAAAACACTTTGGCGAAGATGTTTCCACCAAGGCGTGGGCCTATTGAGCATCGCTTTTTGCTCAACGCGTGTACTTACATACGGTCCGTATTCCTCAGGATAGTAGTAGCCAATGGTCTCTGGTGTGGGACGTGGGTTTGTGCGCAGCAAGCCGCAGGCACGGCAGCGGACAACAGAGAATTCGCCAGGCAGCCCGCGGAGACGATCATGTGCGACAAGTATCAGTTCATCGTCTGGTGAACAGCCTAAGGGACATGGCTTATCCTCCAACTTTACCTGATGAGGAAATGGCATGGTATAGCCTCCTTTCGAGCAATGCAAATAGGAATACTGCATTAAGAAGATAGTAAATACTTGTGCCGGCCGCAATTCCTATCAGGCCACCCAAAAGGAAACCTGCTATCTTCAGCCCAATCGCCACAGTGAACCCGATCATTCCAACCTTGGTCGGCGTTGCGGTGTCACCTTGTGCATAGAAAGCAGCTGAAAGAACTTGCCCCACGCATCCTCCTATCAACATACCAACTAGTCCCACCATAATCCACCAAAGAAGCTCCACGTTTTCACGAGTAACGGATCCATGTCCAACCAATAACTGGAGTACTGGTTTTCCAATTAGAAGCAAAAGCAGAAAGCCGGTTCCTGTAAACCCCAGTATCCATTTGAGGCGATGGCGGTAGAGAGTGCGGAAACTCATCCACATGTGTCCTTGTGCGTGAGTTGCCAAGACAGGAACGATTGGTGCAGCAATAGCTTTGTTGCTCACTGAAGTGACTGCATTGTAGAGCTGCTGTCCGAAATAGAATAGCGAGAGTCCACCCGAGGCGGTCATTGAGGACAGGAAACGATCGATGAGGGGGCCCGTCTTATAGTAGCTAGTACCTAGAAGTAGTGGCCTCATTCTGCGAGCGGTTTCCTGCAACTCACGACCTCTCCAGTTAGGAGTTCGGAATTGACCCAAGATAGGCACAAGTAAAGCCGTCTGCAACACAAAGCGTGCAACCGTTGTCCAAGCAACCGCCATGATTCCAAAGCGAGGGACCAAATACACCGTCAGCGCAAGGCTAACGCTGGTCCCAATCAGTGGTGTCAGCTCTGCCCATATAAAACGCTGACGAGCATGATACATGGCCCACAACACTCCTGACAGGGCCATGAAAACCATGCTAACAAGTTGTATCCTGGAGAGTTGGTTGGTCAAAGTCAGTGCTTCTGGTGCCAACCCTGGGAAGAATAAGGGGGTCCAGAATGGCACAAGAACATACAATAGACCGGCAGCCAGGCCGAATATGCCGCCGATTAGAAGAAAAAATCCCCAGGCTTCACTATGGAAGTCATCTAGTGATTTACCTGCCATGAGGGGAACGAGCACATGCACTAGCGAGTCGCTAATAACAGAGAGTACAAGTTGTGGCACAGTAAGGCTGGCAAACAGAGCATCGGTCTCCATTCCCGGTCCAACTGCAACCAGTATATACCACTGTACCAGAGCAGCCAGGGTGATATTTGCTCCGGCCAGTGCGCTCAGCGACAGGATCAGCTTCATGGTTGAACTCTCATCAATTCTTAGAATCAGGCTATTCTTTCCTGCAGAGCGTACAGAAATCACAGAGATCGAATCAGTGAATCACAGAAACGTCTAGAACGAGTAAATCGGGATGGATATGGCAGTTCCATAGGCTTGTTCAATAGCACGGCGTAGAAAGGCGCAGAAACGGGCGAATCGGAAGCGATTGAGCTGCAAGCGAAAAAGGCCTGGTGTAATCAGGCGGGAACAAAAACAGCGTAGGCAGACCCAGATATTGATCAGCAGCAGAGCCAGGGCCAGGAAGAAGAAGCGAAGGGCGGGATTACCGGAGTTGATATGAGCGCGAGCCTGGCCCAGTTGGCGATAGGAGGACTCAATGCCAAAGCGGCGACGATAACGCTGTTGAACTTTCTTGGCCGACCAATCCAAATGGATGACGACATAGACCGGCCCAGTACGCTTGGCCCTGCCCGTTTTCAGATTGTGCTTGAGCGTGGGGACAATCGCCAGGTCGATGGTGGCACCATCAGTGAAGGTGTAGCGGGTGCGGTAGGCTTTGCGACCTCGGCACAGGGCTCGGGCACCGTCTTTCCCCTCTTTACCTCGGATCAGGCAAGCAATGATGGCAGGCAGTTTAACCTCGTCTTGCAGGTAAGCAATGATCTGCCCGCTGCAGAAGCCCTTGTCCAAATACAACACTTTGGAACGGAAGCCCAGGTCGGCCTGTCGATTGAGCAAGCGTTGCAGGATGTCGAGGTTCTTCTCTTGGGGAAGCACATAGGTCAGCGCCGGGGTCACTCGCACCCCACGCCAGATCACATACAGGGTTGCGATGCGCCAGAAGTAGGTGGTGCCCTCGCGGGCTTCCCCACGCACGGTGTAGGCTCGCAGCTCCTCACTCCTGCCGTAAAATGGCTCGTCGTGCAAGTCGATAGCCATCCCCAGCCCACATCTGGTCATCTCACTCGGCACGCAGTCAGCCAAAGCTTCATTGAACCCCGCCTCATGCCGGCGCAGTTCCTCTACCATCAGCGCTTCATTGAGCGCTTCCCGCAGCGTATTACTGTCCACTATATCTTCCAAATCGGCGCATACCGCCTCAACACTCTGTCGCTCGATAGCCGCTTTCAACAATACGTTCAGTACCATCTCGATCCTGATTTTCGTGCCCTCTATCTCCAGCGACAGGTGCTCCCTCATCTGCCGCTCGGCCACTTCTTGCACATCCTCGGCATTCAATCGGTTTTTCAGTATCATTTCCATCAGGGGTCTCCTCGTCTCGGTTTTTGTTTGCACCCAAACTTTAACGGGGATGACCCCTTTTTCAAATAGCTCTCGCCGTTCTGTGATTCACTGAGGCTGATCATCTTTGGAGACCCTACGATCTCTACACTAAATCTAGAGCACGATTTGTGCAAATTGGGGCATGGTTCGAAAGCATGGAAAACAGGTTCACCAATGTGGGTATTGCTCTGTTACTCGAAGGAGAATATGACACTATTTGTCTGCTGTGTACCACCAGACTCTCATGCCAATACGGCTCGCCCAGTGGTTTATCCTGCGTGGGCGGGCAGAAGTTGTCTTCAGAGGTGATCGATGCTATCTCGGTGTCGAAACACAACACCAAGTGGTTGGACGAAGTCATCGCCTGAGATACTCCTTTGCTACTGATGTGTTACACGGAAAGTTCTAATGGACAAATCAAATAGAGTTCGCATAATTGTGTAGTATAGAGGGTGCGTATTTCTCCATGAAATTGCATTCAAAAGGCGTCTCATTCAGATAGGCTTCAAAATCATCGATCAAGGTCTGGAAATGGATGTACTGATGGTTGTGAGAAATGTGCTCCCGTGTCTGTGACCAGACATGCTCCTGAGGATTGAGTTCAGGACAGGCAACAGGATAGCGCATCACATGTAAGCGATCCTCATTTTCGGTGAAAAGAGCGTCGAGTTCGGGGCCAGAATGCCAGGGAGCATGGTCGAGCAGGAGCAGGAGATGATTGGGAAACAGAAGTAACAGGATACGCAGGAAGTTGGCGGTAGTCAGGCTAGTCTGTTCCTTGGCAGGCAGTGCAATTTCGCGTCCAGTGCGCACTTCCAACGCTCCATAGAAGTGAACATGGTCACGCTGGGGATGCGTTCGAATGATGGGGGTGTGGCCGACTGGCGACCGGACCCGTGTCAGGGTGGCTTGGAAGTACAGGCTCATCTGGTCCAAGGTCAAGATCCGTAGGTCAGGATAGGCTTGTAGAAGATCCGTTACTTTTTTTCAAGTGCTGCCTCGAAATCAGCCACCGTCAAGTCATCTGGACGTGACCGGTAGCGGCTTTCGGGAACTTGCAGGCTGAGCTTGCATTGGCGAAACAAAGTTTGGTAGGAGGTCTCACTTTGGTAGCTCACCCCATACCACTCTGTCACGACTATTTTCAAGTCGCTGATGGTCCAGAATTTACCTTGGCTGGTACGCACCTCTGGCGCAATGACCTGATCTGGACGATACTGATGCAGCTTTTCCTTCAACTCGGCACGTTGGTCTTGCTTCAGCTTCGCTGCATTTTGTCCTTGCCATCTAGACTTCAGCCCTTCTGCTCCCTCCTCCCTATAGCGTTGACACCAATCCATCAACGCTCGCCAACTACATCCAACCGTAGCTTCTATCTCAACTCTAGAATGCCCTTCTCCGTACAAACGTACTGCCTGCAGCCGCTTCAATTCGCATACATCCCTCGTTTGCCTCTCGGCCCGCTGCAGTTCTTTCTTTTCTGTTTCTGTCAGTTCAAAGTTTCGTTTTGCCATAGCCTATATTGTGCAAGTTTATTTTGATTTGCCCATAAGAGACTGTTTCATAATTGCCAACTGCATTGAGTGACCGCGGAGGGCGACCGCGGGTCACGTCTACGAACGAGTACAGTTCTCCGAAATGCGAAGCTGACGCTTTAGACGAATACCTGATCGTCAAAGACTGTGATACAAAGCGCGAAATATGGGCTTGACAATCCGATTTATGAAACACTCTCTAAGAAAAGGTTCCCTGTGAAAACTGAGGTCTGGTCGAAGGTACTTTCTACCAAACACATCGGTTTATGTCTCCTATCCTGTTTTTCTCTCGCTTCTCGATATCTTGTGGTATCCTACGTGAAAATGCGAAGTTGGGGTCATTGTATCTGAAAGAGAGCGAAAAACTACAATGATATTTCCTGCATCAACCCGCGAATATCTGGCCTATGGAATTCCAACCATTATCGGTTACGATGAAACGGACTTCCCCTCACCAAAGGAGTTCTTGCTTGAGCTTCCATGTACGCCCGAAAATGTGCGAGAGCACGCACAAGATATCGAGCAATTTGTGCAGACCATGCGAGGCAAAAGAGTGCCCAGGACGTCGATTGCGCACCTTGACGTTAGGGTGAAGGAAGGAGACCGACTTGCATTTTTTGAGGAAGTCGTTGCTGGCTACCGGTCGAGGAGCAAATGAAGATCATCTATGTGACGACCAGCCTGCCCTGTGGGCGCGGTGAGGCCTTTATCATTCCCGAAATCCGTACAATGGCGGAACTCGGTCACGAAATACTGGTTGTCCCGTGCTATCCCAGAGGGGAAATAGTTCATGTTGATTCCGACTTCTTACTGAAGGTCAGTCTCGTAAAGCCCCTGGTCTCCTTCGAGATATTGCGGGGGGCGTTCTCAGCCTCCAAGCATCATCCAAGGCAGGCGACGCGAGCACTCAAAGCATTGTTCAGGAGTCGGAGTTTGCGCATTCTTCTGAAGAATCTGATTGTCTACCTAAAGGGTCTTTGGCTGGTCTCTATTATCTTGGACTGGGAAGCAGATCATCTGCACGTGCATTGGCTTGGCGTCTCATCAACTATGGCAATGATCGCTGCCGAGGTCAGCGGAATTCCCTGGAGCATCACAGCACATCGGTGGGATATTGCCGAAAACAACCTCATCAGCCAGAAGAGTGAGAAAGCCTGCTTTATCCGTGCTATCAGCGGACAGACGGCTGAAATTCTCAGAACCTATGTGCCTGCGGTGGCTGCTCGTCCAACGGTTATTCACATGGGAGTAACGTTACCTACACATCGGAGTATGCCGCCACGAGCGTCACCATTTGGGGTGTTTGTCCCTGCTCTATTCACCGAAGTAAAAGGGCACATTTACCTGGTTGACGCCATTAAACAGCTTAAGGATGAGGGCATTTTCGTTCAAGTAGACTTGCTTGGTTCCGGTCCTCTCCAACAAACGATTTTCGAGAGAATCAAGAAGTTGGGACTTGAAGACCGGATTCAGATACAGGGGCTGCTCCCTCATCATGAACTCCTTCGAAGCATGCAAGAAGGTTGCTGGCATGTCTGCGTGCTTCCCAGCATTGTTACGCCTGATGGTGTTCAAGAAGGGATCCCAGTTTCCTTAATGGAGGCGATGAGCTTCCAAATACCAGTCATATCAACAACAACCGGCGGTATTCCTGAACTACTTCATGATGGAGCGGGAATAATGGTGGCGCCAAAAGATGCTGCCGCGTTGGCAAATGCAATCAAGCTGTTGATGACCGACGACTCACTACGCGCACAGCTTGCTCAAGCCGGTAGGGAACGCATTCAGGCCTGCTTTTCAGTGGGACAATCAGCCAACGATCTGATAGAGCGGTTTGCTATATGCAGCGATCTGCCATAGCCGCTGGATTTCGCCAATGTCCAACTATGTGCTAAAACTTCTTTGCACTTCGGTTGAGGCAGAAGCCAGCAAGGGGCTGCTGCACATCCCGAGACATATGAATAGCGCCGATGCACATCGTCCGGAGCAATGGGAGGGTACTCATGATTGAAACCTCGTTTCACCAGTGGGGTGGCTACATACTCCCTCCATCCCTCCCTCCATCCTCCGGGGCTGGCTGTGCCTCAATCGCAAAGTACATCCACATTCATGATAGGGCTGTAACCAGTCGACTGCCTCATATTTGGCTGTAAAGCGAAGTGATTCGCTTAGAAGGCTCTGGTATGATGGATAAGTTGCACATTGGTGTCAAGTCATAGAGAGTGAGCGAAGAGTTAGATATGGCCTCGGGCACAAGTCCCAGCTGGAACGTCCACCTCCCCATCTCCGAGCGCCGCCTCCTCCTTGTCCTTGGCGATCTTGTGGCTGTCAATGTTGCCGTGCTGATCGCGTTGCGCGTCTGGACGATTGTCGGGGAGATCTCGTTCGATGCGATCTTCGTCTTCTCCCAGTCCTACTGGTTCATTCTGCTCAGCCTCCTCTGGCTGGTACTGGCCTCGGCCAACAACTTCTACGATCTGGCGCTCACGGCGCGCTGGGTGCGCAGCCAGGTGCGGCTGCTGCAAATCGAATTCCAGCTTCTATTTGTCTATTTATTGATCTTC
>JAFGMS010000013.1 GCA_016927375.1 Anaerolineae bacterium | reverse complement strand
GTCAGAGTGTGCGCGCCATCAGAGGTATGAACGGCAGTGGTGCTTGTTTAGGGATACAACACCGATACCAAGTGTGTTCCTGTCAGCAAGTGTTCGACTGCTATCTGATGGATTTTAATCGCTGTGCCATAAAGCGATACAACCTCCAATAGCCAAATCAGGAGCATAGATTATGAAACTCTCTGAAGGCAGCCGGCGAGGCGGCGCTGCTGTTTAGTCCTCTTGATGTGGAAGCGATGGCGGACGTTTTCCTCTGGTTGTTGGCTGATGAAGTACTGCGGAACAACCTGTGCGGGAAGGGCATCGCTCATGCTGGCGAATTCACCTGGGCACGGGCGGCGGAAAAGACATGGGACGTATATCGGGCACTGTTGGATTGATAGGTTGGCTACTTCCGGCGGCTAGTAGTCGTCAACCCCAGTGACATGTCCCCGTCCTGTTCTGTAAATTCTAGTTAATATACTGCTTGGCTCAACATAGTTATCCCGGAACTCACACGCAAAGCGTCTCAGGGCTACTTTACTCTGATCCCATAAACTCCATACCAGCTCATCACTTTTTTCATCGAATGACATACTTTTTGTGTTGCTACAATAGGCATTGGTGATGGAAGATAGGGACGTCCACTTTATGTTCCCCAACCCATTAACCCAATCGATGAAGTCTGTCATTGCCCTATAACCATTGCTGAAGGCCCCATGATGTTCCACAACAATAATTGGCCGGCCTGAGGCTATATCCTGGAGAAAATCCGATTTACTTTTGGGATATCGCCTCAAGAATAAGGGGAAATCGTGATATATCCTGGTAGCAGGCCTCTGGTATTCAATCGCAGGAATTTCGTTTCCGGCGGTTGACTGAAGAGTGGAATTGAATGCGGCATGGTAACCCTGATCCTTAAGCGCCTGCATGGCTGCCGGCGAGAAGCGACCTTGCGGGAATACCATTACGGGATCATATGATAAGCCTGTAAGCCGCTTGAACTGCTCCATTCGCCATAAGGCAGTGGCTGCTAAAGCGCTAAGTGTCTGGTAGTCCTTTCCCCCGAATTCATTACCGGTATGGTTACAGCCATGCACACACACAGCGTAGTAGTCAGGGTTATCGGCGAAGAGCTGCACTGTTTTCGGGTTATTCCTTTTCCAATTCCAGGGTATAAAGGCAATTTCGGTAAAAAACCCGTGTTCCCTCATCTCTTGGAGAAGTCTTTCGTAGTCAAGACAGCCATACCGGGGCCTAAGAAGCGGATCGTCGAGGATGAGGCAGGCTAACGTCTCTGTAGAATTCTCCCCAGTTCGCATAATCACAGTGGCTTCAGCCCTTTTTAAAATCCTCATAAGAAGTCTTCAAGGTCAGAGGAACAGACACCCGGGCAATGGGCTTCGCCGGTAAGCCTCCAACAAACATAAATGGTGGAATATCTCGTGTTACTACCGAAGATGCAGCCACAACCGATCCTTCTCCTATGGTTAGGGTGCGTCCACCAGGTGAGCTAATAACACAATTCGTACCGACCCAGACGTCAGGTTCAAGTATGACTTTGCCAGGCCCTCTCAAATGGCTCATCACGATCGAGCGCAGCAATAAATGAGTACCATCATGAAGCTCTATGCATTCTGGGTATTCGTTTTCAAGGTAGACCTGATCACCAATAAACACAGTACCATGTATTTTTACGCCCCTCAACTTATGGAGAAAGGGACGAATAGTGGTGGCTCCAGGCGCAAACTGGGCAATTAAGTGAAGAATCCGATTCATCACCCTGCGAAGAAGAGATTTGTGCGTTGTCATGAAGACCCCTTCTGTCAGGTAGCCTACAATCTATTGCAGAACAAAGCAAGACATTTGATCTAAGAGAGACACACTATGGGTGAGAGTATCGAGCAAAGCGCAGTAAAACACAAGAAACAGAGGGCAAACGTTCAATGCATAGCAGAGAGTCGACAGGCGGAAAAGAAGTGCCTTCTCGAGTAACCGTCCCAGCACCCACCAGCGCCACCAACTGTCACAGCATGAGGGCAACGACACCAGGTACCAAGCAGCGATGACAAGAACGATCTCCTAGAGCAACACATGAAAGACTATCTGGGAAGATCAGGTGTCGTGACTGTACTACAAGTAAAAAATCCTGCTAATTAAGGCAATGTTTCTCCCTCCCAGAGGATGAGGTATCGTCAAGCCTTGGAACCTCCAGGAGGGTAAGCAGTCTTGCTCCAAATTCGGCGCCAGCCACTTCTCGGTCTCAGGTAAGTCCATGCCTTTGCGGCGGGCGTAGTCGGCGGCCTGGTCTTTGCCAATGCGCCTGATGCCAAAGTAGGTGGCCTGCGGGTGGGCGAAGTAGCAGCCGCTAACCGAAGAAGCAGGCAGCATGGCGAAGCCTTCGATCAGGATGGTATTCTACTCTGGGAATATCTCTCGCACTGGTACAGAGAAGCCGGGGAGCACATCGCCGCCGTCAAGGGTATTCTCTTCAGTCAGAGTGTGCGCGCCATCAGAGGTATGAACGGCAACGGTTCTCGATTCCGGGTAAAGCACCCACACCAACTGTGTTCCGGCCCGCAGGTATTCGACTACTTTCTGATGGATTTTAGTCGCTGTGTCATGAGGCGATACAACCTCGACAGCCAAATCAGGGGCATAGGGTATGAAGCTCTCCGGGAGCGGCCCCGGAGCACGCGTACTGCTAACAAATCCCACATCGGGAGCACGTACTGTATCAGGATCGGTAGAAAGGATGTAGCCTGTCTCGGCACCCGTCACGCGTCCAAGTTGCCGGCTCTTAACATGGGTACGAATGAAGGCACCAATTTCAATTGCCACTTCTCCGTGCCTGCCGCCTGATGGTGTCATTGCCTGTATCTCTCCCTTGACAAGTTCAAGCCGCTCCCGATCACCCATTCGACGCGACATCTCCCATAGATCGCCAGCTGTATATAATCTCAATTGGGCTACCATGGCTTACCTCCTGAATCCTGCATTTTCGCGCGGATGTAACATTGCTATGTCCTCTTGGCTGTTGCATAGCAAGCATGTTTCCATTATGCCATATTTTGCCTTAAGACAATCAGCTATGCCCTCCCGGAGGATGAGGCATCGTCACGCCTTGGAACCTCTGGGAGGGTCATCGGGCTCTTAATCCAAATTCGGTGCCAGCCACTTCTCGGCCTCGGGCACATCCATGCCTTTGCGGCGGGCGTAGTCGGCGGCCTGGTCTTTGCCAATGCGCCCGACGCCAAAGTAGGCGGCCTGCGGGTGGGCGAAGTAGTAACCGCTCACCGAGGAAGCAGGCAGCATGGCAAAGCTTTCGGTGAGGGTAATGCCCGCCTTGTTGGGTACATCGAGCAGGCGGAACAGCTCGCCCTTCTCGGTGTGGTCGGGGCAGGCCGGGTAGCCAGGCGCAGGGCGGATGCCCTGGTACTGCTCGGCGATCAGCGCGCCGTTGTCCAGGCTCTCATCGGGAACGTAGCCCCAGAACTCGCGGCGCGCGCGTCGATGCAGCAGCTCGGCGAAAGCCTCGGCCAGCCTGTCGGCCAGCGCCTTGGCCATGATGGCGCGGTAATCGTCGCGGCCGGCCTCGTAGCCCTTCACGATCTCCTCCAGGCCAAGCCCGGCCGTTACGGCGAACATGCCTATATAGTCTTTGGCATCGCTGTCCTTGGGAGCGATGAAGTCGGCCAGCGCCAGGTTGGCTCTGCCATTCGATTTGGCCATCTGCTGCCTCAGGGTATGGATGACTGTTGCCACTTCCCGGCGGGAGGCATCGGTATAAACCTCGATGTCATCGCCAACGCTGCCGGCAGGGAACAGACCAATCACGCCCTTAGCCGTCAGCCACTTGTTGGCGATGATCTTGTCGAGCATCTCCTGGGCATCGTCAAACAATCTGGCTGCCTGCTCGCCGACATCAGGATCGCTCAGGATGTCCGGATACTTGCCATCGAGCTCCCATACGTCGAAGAACGGCGTCCAGTCAATGTACCGGCTGATCTCGGCCAGGTCGTAGTCATCAAAAGCCGTCACGCCGGGCCTGTGAGGCACGATCGGGCGATAGGCTGACCAATCGATCTGGAGCATCTGCCGGCGAGCTTCATCCAGTGCCAGCAGCGGCTTGCGGGAGCGCCCCCCATGGCTTTCGCGCAGGGTCGCGTACTCGTCCTTGAGCCCGGCGACGAAATCCGGCCGCAGCTCATCACTGAGCAAGCTGCTGACGACGCCAACCGCGCGGGACGCATCGACCACGTGAACAACCGGCCCGCGGCTGTACTGCGGCTCGATCTTGACCGCTGTGTGCTGCTTGGAGGTAGTTGCCCCACCGATCAGCAGGGGGATGTCGAACCCCTCTCGCTCCATCTCGGCGGCTACATGGCGCATCTCTTCGAGCGAGGGAGTGATCAGCCCGGAAAGACCGATGATATCGACACCCTGCTCGCGGGCGGTTTCCAGGATCTTCTGCGAGGGCACCATCACACCCAGGTCGATCACCTCGTAGTTGTTGCACTGGAGCACCACGCCGGTGATGCTCTTGCCGATGTCGTGAACATCACCCTTGACGGTCGCCAGCAGGATCTTGCCCCGGTTGCCAACACCGCCGCCGGCCTTCTTTTCCTTTTCGATGTAGGGGATGAGGTGGGCTACTGCCTGCTTCATCACGCGGGCGCTCTTGACCACCTGCGGCAGGAACATCTTGCCCGCGCCGAACAAATCGCCGACCTCGTCCATGCCGGCCATCAGCGGCCCTTCGATCACATCAAGCGCCTGCGATGCCTGCTTGCGCGCTTCCTCGGTATCGTCGATGATGTGCTCGGTGATGCCGCGCACCAGCGCGTGGACGAGCCGCTCCTCGACCGGGGCCGAGCGCCAGGCATCATCGACCTTCTTTTCCTTGCCCTCGCCCTTGACCGTCTCGGCCAGCTCGACCAGCCGCTCGGTGGCATCAGGACGGCGGTTGAAGAGCACATCCTCGACGCGCTCCAACAGCTCCTTATCAAGCTCCTCGTAGATAGCCAGCTGCCCGGCGTTGACAATGGCCATATCGAGCCCGGCCTGGAGGGCATGGTAAAGGAAAGCCGAGTGCATCGCTTCACGGACCGGGTTGTTGCCCCGGAAGGAGAAGGACAAGTTGCTGATGCCGCCGCTGGTGCCGGCATGTGGCAGGTTGGCCTTGACCCAGCGCACCGTCTCGATGAAGTCCATGGCATAGGTGTTGTGCTCCTCCATGCCGGTGGCCACGGCAAAGACATTGGGGTCGAAGACGATGTCCTCCGGCGGGAAGCCCACCTGCTCGGTGAGGATGTGGTAGGCGCGCCGGCAGACTTCCTTGCGCCGCTCCAACGTATCGGCCTGCCCCTGCTCATCGAAGGCCATGACGATCACCGCGGCGCCGTAGCGGCGGGCCATCCGGGCATGCCCAATGAACTCCTCTTCGCCTTCCTTGAGGCTAATCGAGTTGATGACCGGCTTGCCCTGGACGCATTTCAGACCCGCTTTGATGACCTCCCAGCCGGAGGAGTCGAGCATGATCGGCACCCTGGCGATGTCGGGCTCGCCGGCGATCAGGTTGAGGAACTTGACCATGGCCGCCTCGGCATCGAGCATGCCCTCGTCCATGTTAATGTCGATGACCTGGGCGCCATTTTCGACCTGCTGGCGGGCAACGTGAAGGGCCTCCTCGTACTCCTCGTTGAGGATCAGCCGGGCGAACTTGCGCGAGCCGGTCACGTTGGTCCGCTCGCCGACGTTGACGAAGCCGACCTCCGGGCCGAAGGTCAGCGGCTCCAATCCGGAAAGACGCAAACGGCGCTCGATGTCAGGGAGCGGGCGCGGCGTAACCCCATCGATGACCTGGGCGAAGTGCTTGATGTGTGCGGGCGTCGTCCCGCAGCACCCGCCGACGACGTTCAGGAAGCCGCTCTCGGCGAACTCGCGCAGATCGGTGCCCATACTCTCCGGCGACTCGTCGTACCCGCCGAAGGCATTCGGGAGGCCGGCGTTGGGGTAGATGCTGACGTAAGTCTCGGAAATGCGGGACATCTCCTCGATGTAGGGCCGCAGCGCCTGGGGCCCTAACGAGCAGTTCAGCCCGACGATCAGCGGCTCAGCGTGGCGGATCGAGTTGTAGAAGGCCTCGGTGGTCTGGCCGGTGAGGGCGCGCCCGCTGGCATCGGTGATGGTGCCGGAGAGCCACAGCGGAAGCTCGATGCCCATCTCGGCGAACACCGACTTGACGCCGAAGATGGCAGCCTTGGCGTTGAGCGTATCGAAGATGGTCTCGACAACCAGGATATCTGCTCCGCCATCGATGAGACCACGGGCCGCATCGGCGTAGGCGACAGCCAGCTCATCGAAGGTCACGTTGCGGGCACTGGGGTCGTTGACATCGGGCGAGATGGAGGCTGTCTTGTTGGTCGGGCCCAATGCCCCCACCACGAAGCGCGGCTTACCCGGCGTGCGCTCGGTCATGGCATCGGCGGCCTGGCGAGCGAGCTGAGCCGCCGCCTTGTTCATCTCGTAAGACAACCCCTCCATGTGGTAATCGGCCTGAGAGATGGCGTTGGCGTTGAAGGTATTGGTCTCGATGAGATCGGCACCTGCCTCCAGGTAAGCATCGTGGATCTCGCGGATGATTTCAGGGCGCGATAGGCAGAGGATGTCGTTGTTGCCCTTCAGGTCGTGGGGGTGATCGATAAAGCGCTCGCCCCGATAACCTGCCTCATCCAGCGTGTAAGTCTGGATCATCGTTCCCATTGCACCATCGAGGACGAGAATGCGGTCGGCGAGCTGTGATTTGAGTAGGTCGGTGCGGGTCATTGTATCTCCTTGTTCGAGCTCTTAGCTATTAGCTCTTGGCTATTAGCTTTTTGAGAGCGACATCAGCATGCATCTTGTCGGTTTTTGCCAGTGTGACTAATAGCTGAGAGCTAACACAACAAAAGCCTCTCCAGAAAGCAGAGAGGCCATAGTTGTTATGGGCTGCCTCTCATCTTTCAGACGCTGGGTCTGACGGAATTGGCACCTTCCGCCTTTGGCGGTGGTTGCCGAGGCTTCGCAGGGCCGTGCCCTCCACCTCTCTGGATGAGTGCTGGTACTTCTCGATTAGTGCCCAGAGTTTATACCGCGGGCAGTGGGCTGTCAAATTATTGACGACTGGCTGATTGACGATTGACGATTGAAAAGCCACTCATACCACCTGTACGTCCTTGGACGCCAGGAGCAGAAACGGTCCCGCTTTTGCGGGAATGATGTTCGGGTTCCAAGAAACGTCTGACATCTTATGTATGCACGCCGAGTGGGCAAGAGACGAGACGAAATCGAGCCGACAACCCGAGCTGCCTCTGTGCAACTCGGAAGGAGGATAGGGCAACGATATGGGGAGGATATAAGGAGGATATAAGGAGGATATAAGGAGCATTCAGGAAGGATGCAGGCAACACGGAGAGTGCACGGGCCCGGACAATCGCCTGACACCGAAGAGGAAGCTCAACAATCGCTTGACATAAGCGACGCGGGCGGATATAGTTAGCAGTGCTAATTATTAGCCAAGCTAAAGATATATGGCGCACGGCATGGAAACGAAATCTAACGCAGCCAACAGAATAGCCCGGCAGATATTTGAAATTGTACCCTACGTCATGCGGGTGATGAAATCGGAGATGCGGCATAGCACTCCTCTGGTCATGCCCGGCCATATGCAGCTGCTGGGCATGCTCAGCCATCGCTCATGGACGGTAACAGAGCTTGCCGACAGGCATGCAGTCAGCGCGCCAACGATGTCAAACACCATCACCACGCTGGAAGAGCGCGGGTGGGTGACAAGGGTACGCTCCGAGGAGGATCGGCGCGCGGTTCTCATCCGGCTGACCAAAGAAGGCAAGAGCGTTCTGGAGGCGACCCACAATCGGGCGGAGAACCTGGTCGCTAAATTACTGGAACCACTGGACGCTGACGAACAGGAGATCCTGACAGAAGGACTTGAGATATTGCACCGCGTTTTTGAGGCAGCAATGCCTGCCGCTTCAGGAGAAGACAACGCCTCTGCCGAGTGCAAGCCCGGCAAATGTCCTCGCCATCGCTGCTAGAACCAGCTGAGCCGTGCGCTGTGCGCGCTCAAGGATGAGTTATGCTCCGCTTCTACTTGAATACTAACCACGATTACTATATTGAACACTAAGGGACCGATACGATTATGATACGACTGGCTAAATACCTGAAACCCTATATCCTGATGATTTTACTCAGCATCATCCTGCTGTTTGTCCAGGCCAACGCCGACCTGGCGCTGCCCGACTATCTATCGAAGATCGTCAACAACGGCATCCAGCAAGGCGGTGTAGAGAACGCCGCCCCTCAGGCCATCCGCCAGAGCCAGATGGACAAGCTCACCCTCTTCATGAGTGCTGAGGATGAAGAATTGGTGCTCGGCAATTACGTCCTAGTAGATCAGGACTCGCCTGACTTCGCGACATACGTCGAGGAGTACCCTGCCCTGGCCGACGAGCCTATCTATGTGCTCGACGATGCCGAGCAGGCCGAGGTCGATAAGCTGAACCCGATCATGGGCAAGGCGCTGCTGGTTGTCTCCGGCATTGAGCAAATGATGGAAGATCCTTCCCGGGTACCGGAGATGGGCATGGGTTTTGACTTCGACCTGTCTCAGCTCCCGCCCGGCACCGATCTCTTTGCCCTGCTTGAAATGCTACCGGACTCGCAGCGCCCGCAGATAACCACTGCCATCGATGAAGGTTTTGCCGCGCTGGGCGACAGCATGATCAACCAGATGGCCGTTGGAGCGGTAAAGAGTGAATACGAGGCGCTGGGTATCGATGCCGGAAAGCTCCAGACAGATTACATTCTGCGCACCGGCGGCCTGATGCTGCTGATATCGCTGCTGGGCGGCGCTTGTATGATAGCTGTTGGCCTGCTGGCATCGAGGACAGCCGCTGGAGCAGCGCGTGACATTCGCCAGGATGTCTTCAAGAAGGTAGAGAGCTTCTCAAGCGCGGAGTTCAACAAGTTCTCGACGGCTTCACTGATCACGCGCTCAACCAACGATGTCACCCAGGTACAGAGAGTGATTTTCATGATCATGCGCATGGTCTTCTTTGCGCCCATCATTGGCATTGGCGGTGTCATCCGGGCCATCGGCAAGAGCCCATCGATGTGGTGGATCATCGCTTTAGCCGTACTGACGTTGCTGGGCCTGGTCCTCCTGGTGTTCTCGATTGCCCTGCCGAAGTTCAAGATCATGCAGGATCTGGTCGACCGGCTCAACCTGGTCACACGAGAGAACCTCTCCGGTATGATGGTCATCCGGGCCTTCAACAAGCAAGAGGCCGAGGCCGTACGCTTCGACGAGGCTAACCGGGATTTGACCGACACCAGCCTGTTTGTCGCCCGGGTGATGGTCACCATGATGCCGGTGATGATGATGCTCATGAACGGTCTGTCGGTGCTGATCATCTGGGTGGGCGCTCACCAGGTAGCCGAATCGACCATACAGGTGGGTGACATGATGGCCTTCCTACAATATGCCATGCAGATCGTCTTTGCTTTCCTGATGATGTCGATGATGTTCATCTTCCTGCCCCGGGCCGCGGTATCGGGTGCCCGCATCGCCGATGTGCTGGAGACCGAGACGGTCATCGACGATCCGGAAGAGCCCAAGGAGCTTAAAGACCCGTTTACCGGACGCATCGAGTTCCGCAACGTATCGTTTCGCTACCCCGGAGCGCTCGACGACGTGCTGCATGACATCACCTTTACCGCCGAGCCGGGGCAGACGACGGCCTTTATCGGCTCGACGGGCTGCGGCAAATCGACCGTCGTCAACCTGATCCCACGCTTCTACGACGTGACCGAAGGCGCAGTCTATGTGGACGGCACGGATGTGCGCCAGGTCAGGCAGCACGACCTGCGTGACAAGATCGGCTACATCCCCCAGCAGGGGCTGTTGTTCTCCGGGACCATCGAGAGCAACCTGCGTTATGCTGACGAGGATGCCAGCGAAGAAACCCTGAAAGAGTCGATTGACATTGCCCAGGCCAGAGAGTTCGTTTTCGCCAAGCCGGAAGGGCTGGACGCCGAGATATCACAGGGCGGCACGAACGTATCCGGCGGGCAGAAGCAGCGGCTGGCGATTGCCCGCGCGCTGGTCAAGAAGCCGCCTATTTACATCTTCGACGACAGTTTTTCGGCCCTGGACTTCAAGACCGACTCGGCGCTGCGCAGGGCGCTGCAAGAGAAGACCGGCGGCAGCACGGTGCTGATCGTGACGCAGCGCGTTGCGACGGTCAAGAACGCCGACCAGATTATCGTCCTGGATGAAGGGCGTATTGCCGGCAAGGGAAAACATCATGAGCTGATGAAGGACTGTGAAACCTACCAGGAGATTGCGTTCTCGCAGCTCAGTGAGGAGGAATTAGCGTGAGTGACAATAATAGAGACAAAGCTTCTAGTGGTAGACCCGCGGGCTTTGGCCCCATGAGAGGGCGCGGCCCGATGGGACGCGGCGGCCACATGGCGATGATGAGTGGCGAGAAGCCTCGCGACTTCAGGGGCACAATGGCCAAGCTGATCAAATATCTTGGGTCATACAGGGTCCCTATTATCATCGTGATGATCTTTGCCGCGGCCTCCACTGTTTTCAACATCGCAGGCCCTAAGATCCTGGGCAAGGCCACCACCAAGCTGTTTGAGGGTGTGATGGCACAGATCGCCGGGACGGGTGAGAGCATCGACTTCAACTATATCGGGAATATCATCCTGATTACCCTTGGGCTGTATGCGGTATCGTCCCTGTTTGGGTATATCCAGGGCTGGATTATGTCGGGCATCTCGATGGATATCACCTACCGGTTCCGGAAGGACATCGCTGCAAAAATCAACCGGCTGCCGCTCAAGTACTTCGATAAGACGAGCCAGGGCGAGGTGCTCTCGCGCATCACCAACGACGTCGATACAGTCAGCCAGACGCTCAACCAGAGCCTCTCACAGGTCATCACCTCGGTGACAACTGTGATCGGTGTGCTGATCATGATGCTGACCATCAGCTGGCAGATGACTCTTGTAGCACTGACCATCGTACCGATCTCGATGGTGATTATCGGCCTGATCATCAGCCAATCGCAGAAGTACTTCAAGCAGCAGCAAGACTACCTGGGACACGTCAATGGGCACGTCGAGGAAATGTACGGCGGGCACGTTGTCATGAAAGCCTTCAACGGCGAAGAGAAGAGCGTCGAGCAGTTCGACGTTTATAACAACACCCTATACAGCTCGGCCTGGAAATCACAGTTCCTTTCGGGCCTGATGATGCCAATCATGGGATTTGTCGGCAACCTGGGCTATGTGGCCGTGTGTATATTGGGAGGCTGGCTGGCAGTCAGGAATGCCATCACCGTCGGCGATATTCAGGCCTTTATCCAATATGTACGCTCGTTCACCCAGCCGCTCACCCAGATCGCCAACATCTCGAATATCTTCCAGCAGACTGCTGCGGCGGCGGAGCGCGTGTTCGAGTTCCTGGCAGAGCCGGAAGAGGTACCTGACACCGAGAATCCGGTCAGGCCGGAGAATATCGAGGGGCGCGTGGATTTCCAGAACGTGCACTTCGGCTACGACCCGGACAAGATCATCATCAACGATTTCACCTTCTACGCCGAGCCCGGCCAGAAGATCGCCATCGTCGGGCCGACCGGTGCCGGCAAGACCACCATGGTCAAGCTGCTGATGCGCTTTTATGACGTTGACAGCGGCGCCATTCTGGTGGACGGCCACAACATCAAAGACTTCACACGCGGGGACCTGCGCTGTATGTTCGGCATGGTCTTGCAGGATACCTGGCTGTATAACGATACCATCATGGAAAATATTCGATACAGCCGTCCTGCCGCCACCGATGAGGAGGTCATCGAAGCAGCAAAAGCCGCACATGTCGATCACTTCGTCCGCACCCTGCCGGAAGGCTACAACATGGTGCTCAACGAGGAAGCCTCCAACGTGTCGCAGGGTCAGAAGCAGCTGCTGACCATCGCCCGGGCCATCCTGGTCGATCCCACCGTTCTCATCCTGGATGAAGCTACCAGCTCGGTCGACACCCGCACCGAGGTGCTGATTCAGAAAGCGATGGCCGACCTGATGGAGGGCCGCACCAGCTTCATCATCGCTCACCGCCTGTCCACCATCCGCGATGCCGATTGGATCCTGGTGATGAACGAAGGGGACATCGTCGAGCAGGGCACGCACGAGAAACTGCTCGACAAGAAGGGCTTCTACGCCGAACTATACAACAGCCAGTTTGAGAACAGAGAGGTTGAGCTGGGGTTGGGGAGTGTGGGAGTGTAGGGGAGTAGGGGAGTAGGGGAGGAGGGGGGTGTGGGAGTGTGAGGGAGTAGGGGGGGGTGGGGGAAGAGAGAAATTGCTGGTAACTGCTCAGCTCTCAGCTATTGGCTCTTAGCCTAAATTTCGCACTTTGTATGACCGTCTTTGGTGATCAGTTATCAGTGACTTGACAATGTCACATTACACTCAGTGCTGGTGAC
>JAFGMS010000187.1 GCA_016927375.1 Anaerolineae bacterium | reverse complement strand
TGTCTGTGAAAGCGGCGAGACCGGCGACTGCCCGGACTGCCAGCAAGCGCCCTGCGTCTGCGGCGACGGCGTCTGCGAGCAGTACCGGTGCAACGAGCTGCAACAGAACTGCCCGGCTGACTGCGGTAGTGGGCCTGGGCCTGATCCATGCGCGGGGAGTTACTGCGGCGATGGTGTTTGCCGACCAGAGTGCGGAGAGGACTATTGGAACTGCAATGCTTATTACGGCGGTGACTGTAACTAGGCAAGCCAGTTCCATCCTCTGAGATTGTTAGCCACAGCCTCGCCGAATAGTGAGGCTGTGTGTTTCTTCAATGAGCAGCGACAACCACCTCTATTACTGTAGAACCTACTTCCCAGACATCTCGGCCAACTATATCGAGTTGGCGATTCTCTGTAGGATCCGACAGCCCAACGATGACTGGATAAACTGTCTGCGGCGGTGCATCGGGGGGGATGTAAACCTGCCAGCATTCAGCCCAGGTCTGCCCTGGCTGCCATTCAGTTGAGCGTAAGTGGCCAGTGGCCGGCACGTCAAGCAGAAGTGGAATGCGGCCGTTCCCAACCTGGACGAATGTGAACAAGTCGTGCTCTGTTGGCTGGATAGCGCGCCAGTAGAGTGTAATGGTAATTATCTCGCCGGGCTTGGCATAGACAGTGCTTGCTCCCACACCGATCAACTCGGCTGCATCTTCGTACTGGATCGCCAACGAGTGTTCAATCTTCGATGGCAAGGGCAATGGTTTGTAGGCGGGCAGGAAATACTTCAACAGGCAAGTTGTGGCGACTACGGCTAGAACAGTCACCACAAACAAGGTGACAGGTATCTTCAGATGGTGCGGTATCCAGAAGCCAAGGCCACAAGCGAACAAGCTTCCCCAAACACAGATCGCAGGCAGCAAGTAACGTGCGGTAGCCACACCACCGCTATTAGTCACTGAGAAGACATATACCGCTGAGAGTGTCCCGAGCCCCATTATGATGATAACGCTCACCATATGCAACCAGATCGGATCAACCGGTTGGCTGCGCGACTGGCGGAACCAACGAATGCTTGAGAGGATTGCTCCAGTCACTCCTGCTACGGTCAGTGTATCAAAGAAGATATATATTGATGGCGACACCACAACGTTATACATCCATCCAAAGCGCGCCCACAGCCGCATGTAGATACGCCCCATCACGGCCAGACTATCCACAAAACTGAGCGTACCAATTGGCATGTAGGCGCCTGGATTTACTTTATACTGCACAATCAAGCCAGTTGGATCGCCATAGACCATTGCAGAACGTGCATACCACCAGCCACTGATCGTCACGGTAGTAACAAACACAATCAGTCCAAAACGCCATGCCCGCCGCCAGTCGAGGAGGAGTGCCAACCCGACTGGCGCTATCAGCAGCAGCGCGTTCGCCTTGCTAAGCAAAGCCCCCCCAAGTACCACACCCAACACAATTGCCTGGCGAAATGAAGGTCCATACTGGACCTGCCGCATGGTTAGGTACAGGGTCAAGTTCGACAGAAAGATGAGCAGAGTGTCATTGGTGACATATCCGGACAAGTAATTGAACAGGGGCCAGAAGGCAATGATCCCTAAACCAAGCAGGCGGCAATCCGGACGATCCGGCCAGAGCATTTGGAGAATTCCATAGCAGGTAATAACTGTGCCCACGCCCAGCGCAACCGATAGTAGTCGTACCAGATGGACGGCACGCGCAGTACCACTCTGGTAAGGAAAGTCTTCAGCGCGGCTGTGAACGAGGCGGGCAGTGGTATCATTGCTGGGCTGGACCTGCCAATTCGGCAAACGGAACAGAGCAGTGAAGGTTCCTCCAGGATTAGGCCGCGCTAGGAGTTCATCGAAATCGGAGTCAGCGATGGGCTTCTTGATCAGCGCGGCTAGGTAATAATAGAGTGGTGGTTGCTGGAATTCAGAATGAGTAATCATCTGGTTCGGAAGCTGCCAGGTATCGGCCAGTACCCGGACGAAGCGATAATGCAGAACTTCGTCTTGCCCTTCCAAAATCGGGCCGAGGCTGAAGCCGATAGCCAGCGCCACAAACGCAGCCAGAACCAGCATGACAATCCACCGTTCCTGGCGCGGGGTGATGCTGAGGTACGATTTGCTTTCTGTTTCATCAAGAGCAATGTTGCTCGGATTATGCTCTTCCACTAATCTTTTCTCCAGTGCAATCAGTTTGAAGCCATTGTAGGAAACATGTCTTTTGCGCGCCAGCATGCAAAGAGAACCAAGAAGATGAACATACTGATAGGTATCCCCGCCCACAACGAAGAAATGACGGTCGGCTCCGTCATTGAGGGTATATATAGCATGGTTCCGCGTTATGATCTCGCTGTGGTGGATGACGGATCAACTGACCGAACGCGTGAGGTGGTTTGCAACAGCACAGCCATTCTCGTGCCGTTACCCTGCAATCTGGGGTATAGCAATGCGATTGTGACTTTGTTGCGTTATGCCACAAAGCACCATTATGATGCTGTTGTGCTGATCGACGCCGATGGTCAGCACGACCCTGCCTGTTTACCCGGTTTCATAGCCGGATTTGAAGAAAGCTCCTGTGATGTTTTGATCGGCTCGCGTTATCTCGATGTCCACAACTATCCTGGCGGTTCCCCTGGCAGACGCATCGGCACGATCCTATTTTCCTGGCTCATCTGGCTACTAACGGGCAAACGTATCTATGACACAACCTCAGGGATGAAAGCGATCAATAAGAAAGCCATAGGGCTTTTGCTGGAACAGCAATTCGTGGACTTTCATGCTGAAGCTATCTCCTATTTGTTGTGGTCGGGTCTGACAGTGGCAGAGTACCCGATTGCAGTACGGGAACGCAGCCATGGGGCATCGATGTACTCTGCTCTGAGCTGTATTGGGTATCCTCTATCCGTCCTTCTAATGATTTGGGTAAGCTTCATCGAAAGCAGGATGAATAATCGGGGAGCAAAGAAACTATGAAAACACAAGGAATTATCATCCTGGTGCTCATTGGTGCAACTTACCTGGCTTGGGTAGTCAACCTGACCCGGCAAGGTAAGCTTCATGTCTCGTATGCGGTTGTCTGGGTAGTTCTGATCCTCTTGGGTGTGCTGATTGTCATTGTACCCCCTCTGTTGTATCTGATGTCCAGAGTTGTGGGCACGGTCTTTCCAACAAGTACGCTGAGTGTGCTTGCATTTGGGGTGCTGTTTGCGATGCAGATCTATCTGCTGTCGCAGCTATCGATTCTCTCCCAAAGGGTGTCGCGCATTGCACAGCAAATAGCGATAGATAAGGCTGACACGGCCACATATCATGAGTAATGAGAATTTGCTCAATCGTAGGCGTGATCATATTCCGCCGGTTCAATCAACTGCTGCCGATCAGAATTCCGGAATATGCAATCTATGCGGCTCATCACAATACCATGTGCTCTTCTACAGACAGCCTTACACCCGTGTCCGGTGTGATCGTTGCGGTCTCATCTGGTCACTCGAACCGCCCTCTGCTGCTGCATTAGCTGCGATGTATGAAGAAGGTTACTTCACGGGTGATACTTACTTTGACTACATCCGGAACCAGGACACCATCGAACGCAATGCACGCATACAATTGCAGCGTGTTCATGCTTACATCAAGCCACCGGGCGTTGTTGTCGATATTGGCTGTGCGGCAGGTTTCTTTCTTAACGTATGCCGGCAAGCTGGATGGCAGACAAAAGGGCTCGAATTATCAGGCTATGCATCGGCCTATGCGCGAGAACGTCTTGGTCTGGATGTTTTCACAGGTACCTTGGACGAGACTGATTACGAAACCGGCGCGGTCGATTTGGTCACACTGTGGGATGTCATTGAGCATGTAGCCGATCCTCGGGAGACTCTTACGCAGGCAGCTGGATTGTTGCGTACCGGGGGCATTCTCGCTCTCAGCACTGGGGATGTCCGATCGATAATGAGTCGTTTGCTGGGGAAATGGTGGCGCTTGATAACATCTGATCATCTCTACTATTTCTCTGTCCCAACGATTCGTCACTACTTACAAATCGTCGGACTGGAGACGATCACGATACAGTATCATGGCAGGTTTGTAAGCCCACAACTTGCAGCCCATATGCTCTTTAACAACTACATTGATGTTCCAGCTCGACTCAGAGATTGGTTCATCTACATCGCTGGCTTATTACCCGATCTACCTCTTAATCTTTGGGACGTGATGACCGTATACGCACGCAAACCATGAAAGATACACTGTGCATAAGTACTATCCCCCATTGCCCGGCACCGGGCATCGAGTATGCTGGTAATGAGGTCATGTGGCGGCTTCTCGCGTAGGAACCCCATCCTACAGCGAGATTTGTATGGAGAATGTGCCATGTCAGACAACCCGATTGCGCGGAGTGAGCTGAGCCCAAAAAGAAGAGCGTTCACCATCACGTCCTCCTTGATCGCGATG
>JAFGMS010000186.1 GCA_016927375.1 Anaerolineae bacterium | reverse complement strand
TTTTAGCTGTTAGCTTTTGACTGTGAACTGTAAACTAAAACTCATCATCCAAGCGACTTGGTGTTTAATCGCCCAGCACTCACAACTTTCAGCACACCACGCCACGTAGCTGAGTAGTCACGAAATCGGCTGGTTAGAGGCGCAGAAGGCAAGAACAACTAACCATCGGCTGCTGCTCGCTTACTGAGCAATCACAGTGCTGATTGTGTATAAAGATAAAGTGTAACTGCTCAGCTCTTAGCTTTTAGCTTGCAAGCTTCGATCTGTAACTTGGGGACTCAGACTGGAAACTCGTCAAGTCTCACGTTTTACATATTTACCTATTTACCTTTTACGCATCACTCATAGCTACATTAGAGAGCGCCAAATAGTTGAGTAGTAACGATAAAGTTACCAACACTGGTATTGAAAGCAAACGTATGGAAAATCCATCTACTCAAGCTGACGACCACGAAGCCGCATCGAGCAAGGTGTTGCGGACGCTGGCAATCATCGTCCTGCTGCTGATCACATTGGCGGCAGGAGCTTATCTTCGTCTTGTCGGCCTGGACTGGGACGAAAACCAGCATCTCCACCCTGACGAGCGCTTCCTGACAATGGTAGGGAGCGGCATGACGCCAGCAGCTACACTGGCCGATTACTTCGACACCACGCGCTCCTCCCTCAACCCCAATAACATCGGGTATGGTTTCTTCGTCTACGGCGATCTGCCCATAATCCTGGTCCGCTACGTGGGCGAGGCCGTATCAATGACCAGTTATTACAATCTCTACCTGGTTGGCCGGGCCGTCTCATCTGTAGCCGATTTGCTGACGCTGCTGGTGCTGTTTTTCATCGGGCGGAAGCTGTTCGATTGGCGGGCTGGGCTGCTGGCTGCCGTTTTGTACGCCGCGGCTGCCCTCCCCATCCAGCTTTCTCACTTCTACACCGTCGACACCGTCACTAATCTGTTTGCCATCACCAGCCTTTTGATGATCGTCAGAGTAACCGAGCGCCATAACTGGGTCGATTACCCGCTCTTCGGCATCATGCTTGGTTTGGGAATGGCAAGCAAGGTCAGCATCTTTCCTATCGCTTTTATACTAATGCTGGCCCTGTTGCCGCGCACGGTACGCGAGCACAGGCAGCTGCCCGATGTCAATGTCGATGAGGAGGCCAGTGAGAATATCGATGAGAAGGCCCTGGATAGGACATCGAGAAGACTTATCGGCCGGGCTGTAGCCGGGCTGGTGATCGCCGGGTTGGTGACGGTGCTCGCTTTCCGCATTGGGCAGCCTTACGCCTTTCTCCCACCCAACTCCGGCGTGCCGATAGACCCGGAAGATGGGGCCGTGATGGGCCTGGCCAGCCGGTTGGGAGACCCAATCGGCATGCGGCTCAATCCCGAGTGGCTGAGCCAGATGAACGAAGTGCGCTCCCAGGTCTCCGGCAACTGGGACGCCCCTCCTAACCACCAGTGGGCACACCGGCCGCCGCTCATCTTCCCCTGGGTTAACATGGTACGGGTCGGGCTGGGATGGCCTCTGGGTATCTGGTGCTGGCTGGCCTTCGCCTGGGCAATCTGGGAGATCGCCCGCCGCCACCAGGGTTCGGGGCGGCTGATCCTGCCTGTCATCTGGGTCGGGCTGTTCTTCACCTGGCAGGGCATCGCCTGGGTCAAAACGATGCGCTACTTCCTCTCAGTCTACCCGGTGCTGATCCTGTTGGGAGCCTGGGCGCTGATCACTTTGTGGGATCGCATCGAGGCATTGCTGGCAGCGAGAAACGCGCCGCGCCGGCACTGGGCGAGACTGATCGGTCTTGGGCTGGCCGCCATCGTGTTGATATCGAGTTATGCATGGGGCTTTGCCGTATCCCGTATTTACACCCGCCCGGTAACACGCATCGAAGCCTCGCGTTGGACGCTGGAAAACATCCCCTCGGATGTGACACTCCTCATCAAGACACCTACCGGGCAGCGCGAATTCCAGCTCGGCCTGCACAACAACGAGGCCAACTCCGAACAGTCCGAGGACGAGACCATCCACCCCAGCGTACCGATCACTTCTATTAGAAGCGGGTCAACACAGTCCGTCCCTGTCAGCATACCGTTCGACGGCACACTTGTAGGCATTCGCTTCAACCACATTTCCGATCCGGCAAATACAGACGCGGAGCGGACATTGCAGGTCATGCTTACATCTGTCTTAGACGGCAATAAGCCCCTGGTCGATGGGCAAATCACCGCCGACTTCCCGGCAGGCGACGATGCGGAGGATGCCGGCTACCTGCTTGAGGTTGACCCGGTCGAGGTCAAGGCCGATCAATCTTACAACCTGACGCTCATACTTGACGATCAGGGCCCATTGCACCTGCTCAGCGCCAATGTCGCCATCGAAGGCGATTGGGACGATCCGCTGCCTCTCCCGCTGCCCAACTACTACATCTGGAACGCCCAATACCAGGGCTACGAACTGGAAATGGCATGGGAAGATATTCCTGAGAAGCGAGAGCGGTTCCAATACATACTCGACAAAGTTGACTACATCATCATCTCAAGCAACCGCTTCTATGCATCGCTGCCGCGCAATCCGCAGCGCTACCCGATGACCATCGCCTACTATCAGGCCTTATTCAGCGGAGACCTTGGTTTTGATCTTATAGGCGACTTTACCTCCCGGCCCAGCCTGGGTCCCATCCAGTTCCACGATGATGACGCCGAGGAAGCCTGGACAGTATACGATCATCCCCGCGTGCTGGTCTTCCGCAAATCTGAACGGTATGCTTCCAGCCACGTGGCCGAGATCCTGGGCAGCGCAGATATGGGCAGCGTTGTGCGCTCGGTGGCCAACGGGGCATCAGGGCCGCCCGTGGTTATTCCATTACCCGAGAAAGTACAGGAGCCGGAGCAGTCCGGCAAAAATACCAACAGCCTCAACACTACAGCAGAGGACACAGGGGACAGGCGCTTCTTCGTACGCTTCCAGCCTATCACCGTCATCTTGTGGTGGCTGTTGATCCTGGCCTTCGGGTGGCTGGCCTTCCCGACACTCTACGTGCTCCTGCCCGGCCTGGCCGATAGAGGCTATCCGCTCAGCCGGATATTCTCACTGTTGGTGGCAGCCTGGGTAGGCTGGATGCTGGCCCGCTCAAATATTGTGCCCTGGAGCGGCTGGTCGGCCGTTATCGGGTTGGGCACGCTGGCGCTGCTCTCAGCACTCTTGATCTACCCCCACCGCGAGGAATTCACTGCGTGGCTCACCAACCGGCGCAGGCATCTTATAGTCATCGAGGTTATCTTTACAACGTTATTCCTGGGCTTTGTACTCATCCGCCTGGGAAACCCCGATCTATGGCACCCAACTTTTGGCGGTGAGAAGCCAATGGACCTGGCTTATTTCAATGCCGTCATCAAATCTCAAACACTCCCACCATACGATCCCTGGTTTGCAGGCGGCACACTCGAATATTACTACTTCGGCTATGTGATCGTTGGGCTGCCGCTGAAGATACTCCCCATCCCGCTGACGCTGGCCTACAACCTGATCCTGCCAACGTTGTTTGCACTGACCGGAACCGGCGCCTTTTCGGTGGCTTACAACCTGATCGCCCGGCAGCAAAGCCGGGATACAGAAGATACTCCTACGCCGGATGAAGATCTCCGGGAGGATCGCCCCCCTACCCTGTGGGAGACGCTCCGCGCCTGGCCGCATACTTCCTGGGGAGACATTGTGGCGGCCCTGCGCGGCCCTACTAAACCAAAGCTCAAGAAATCCGATCTGTATCCTTACAGCGCCGGGGTTGCTGCACTGCTGCTGACCGCCATACTGGGCAATCTGGACGAGATTCGCATTCTGCTGTGGGGGCTGGCGAAACTGGGCGCAGGGACACCTCAATGGACCAGCCATGCAATACCAAACCTTGGTGATGTCGTCAAGGGGCTCAAGCTCGCTCTGGGGCAGGACCATCTTATGCCTGTCGGGCTGGGTGAGTGGTATTGGAATGCCACCCGGTTGATCCCAATACCCAGCGGCGATACGATAACCGGATTCGAGATCACCGAGTTCCCCTTTTTCACCTTCCTGTACGCCGACCTCCACGCACACATGATTGCCATACCGATCACGCTGCTGGCGATACTCTGGAGCGTCGCTCAGGTTCGTGCAGCCGGGCTAGACAGGCAAGGACGCGGCAGTACCTGGCAGCTTCTATTGAGCGTTGTGTTCGGGGCGCTCATCATCGGCTCGCTCAGACCGACCAACACATGGGACTGGCCCACTTATCTCGTGCTTGGCATGGGAGCGCTGATGCTGGCGCATTTCTACCGCCGCAAAAATGAAAACCTGATGCCGGCGCTGGGCATGGGAATAGTTACCGCCGCATTGATCGGGGGGCTTGTGTATGCATTCATCAGATCCTCAGATCCCGCCATCAGCCTGACCGCCGACCGAACAGCCCAAATAGCTGTGCTTGGCAGTGCATTGGTAGGGCTCTCGGCAGGCTTCGCATTGGGAAAGTCCTTCACCACACGGCAATATAGCACTTTGGCCGATGCCCCAGACAGGCTCTCTCCATGGCTGACCTTGGTAGGCTCCATTCTGTTGGCCGGCGGGCTGGCCGTTCTATCATTCTTGTTGTACCCACCTTACATCCTGACCTATCGAACAGGATACAGCAGCCTCATCGCATGGACCGGATCGCGCACCCCCCTATGGGCCTATATCGATATTCTAGGCCTGTTCCTGTTCCTGATCATCTCCTGGATGATATGGGAAAGCTGGAAATGGCGGCAGGAAATCCGGCAAACCGGCTCTGACTGGGCCCGTTTGCTCCCGCCGATCATCGCCGGCACAACCTGTCTGGGAGTAAGCATCCTGGGGATCATCGTTGTAGCGGTCCTGCAAAACTGCCCCGTTGTCGCGCTGGCAGTGCCATTGATCATATGGGCTATCATCCTGTTCTTCCGCTCCGGCCAGCCCATCGAGAAACGCGCCATACTCGCAATCATCTCAGCGGCTCTGGCATTGACGGTGATGGTCGAGCTGATTGTCCTGCAGGGCGACATCGGACGAATGAACACCGTTTTTAAGTTCTACGTGCAGGTATGGATCCTGATGGCCGCTGCCGCCGGAACGCTATTCGGATGGCTGTGGCCGGCAATCAAGCAGGCAAAGGAATCGATCCGCACGCCCTGGATTGCGATACTGGTGCTGCTGGTTTCACTGGCAGCACTCTACCCCCTGCTGGCAACCCATGCCAAGATCATCGATCGCTGGTCGAACGAAGCACCGCACACGCTGGATGGCATGGCCTATATGCGCTACGTAGAACGCTACGAAAATGGTGTTTCCTTCAGCCTGGAGCCCGACTATCATGCGCTGCGCTGGATCCAGGATAACATCAAGGGGACACCCACCATATTGGAAGCCCATGTCGTCGAATACCATTGGGGCAACCGGGTTTCAGTCTACACAGGACTGCCCGCCGTCATCGGTTGGAACTGGCACCAACGCCAGCAGCACACCGATCGGGGCGATGAAATCTGGCAGCGCGTCACCGATGTGGCCGCCATTTACAATACCACCGATACAGAACAAACACTGTCGCTTCTCCGCCATTACAATGTCGATCTGATCATGGTCGGTGAGTTGGAGCGTGCCTGTTACGATCCTGCCGGGCTGGAGAAGTTCAAGAGGATGGCCGAGCTGGGCCATCTCAAGATGATTTACGACCGCGATAACACTATCATCTACGAGATGAGTGATGAATGATGATCTCACAATTTAGCCATGTGCCTTGCTATACGCTATCAGCCCCATATGCCATGAATTCACAGACTAGCGAAAGTCGAGACAAGTAGCCCATGGAAGCCATCCACGTTCTGCTTTGGTACCTCCTCGCGACAGCCTTCGGTCTACTGGCCTGGCCATTGGCCTTCGGCATGCTGCCTGGCCTGCCGGATCGGGGCTATACGTTGAGCCGGGCGCTGGGACTGCTGCTGACCGGTTACGTTTTCTGGCTGCTGTGCAGCCTGGGACTGCTTCAGAACACAACCGGGGGAATGCTCTTCTCGATGCTTATCGTGGGCGGGATCGGATTGTGGGTATACCTTTCCCGTCAAGATCGCAGCGAGACCCTAAGAAGCTGGCTGGCCGGACATATCAGGCCGGTGGTGATTGGCGAAGTGCTGTTCTTGTTGGCCTTCGCCGGTTGGGCCGTCGTGCGAGCTTACAATCCTTCCCTCGATTACACCGAGAAACCCATGGAGCTGGCCTTCCTGAACGGCGTGCGCGGCAGCCGCATCTTTCCACCATCCGATCCCTGGCTTTCAGGCTACGCGATCAGCTACTATTACTTCGGCTACGTGATCATGGCCATGCTTGCCGACCTGGCAGGTACGACCTCCGGCATTGCCTTCAACATTGGGATAGCTCTGCTATTCGCACTGACCCTGCTGGGAAGCTATGGGCTGGTATATAACCTTGTAGCAAAGGAAGGTGAGCGCAAAGGACTGGCTGTCAGCGCGCTGTTAGGCCCCATTTTCATCGGTGTTATGGGCAACCTGGAAGGCTTCCTTGATCTGCTCCGAGCGATGAACCTGCCCTTTATCGGTGCCGGTTTCTGGCGCTGGTTGGACATCGAGGAGCTGACCGAGCCGGTCACAAGAGTACTCTGGCCACCAAGCCAATGGCGATACTGGTGGTGGTGGCGAGCCTCACGCGTGATCAGGGATAAGGACCTAACAGGTTTTGCCAGCGGGCTCCAGCCCATTGATGAATTCCCATTCTTCAGCTTCTTACTGGGAGATATGCACCCCCATGTCCTGGCTCTTCCCTTCGTCTTGCTGGCGCTGGCATTAGCCCTGGATGTACTGGGCCAGAAACAGCATCTTTCCTGGCCAAAGCTTGTGCTGCTTACTCTCTGCTTCGGCGGGCTGGCCTTTCTTAATGTTTCAGACTGGCCGATCTATTTCTTCATCCTGATCAGCATCCTGATCGTGCGGCTGATAAGAGAGGAAAAGCCGAAAAGCTGGCAGGAATGGTTCCGTGCCGGTTATGGTCTGGTCATGCCTGTGGGCGGTATGTTGGCCTATCTGCCCTGGTATATCAGCTACCGCTCGCAGATCAGCGGCGTACTGCCCAATGCCATCTTCGCCACCAGGCTGCATCAATTTATCGTGATGTTTGGGCCATTCTTGTTCATCATTGTCTGGTTTCTGGTTGATCTAGCAATCAGGCAGCGGCATAAATTTGCCTGGCAAGATGGGCTCTTGCTGGGCGGCGGCTTGCTGGCCGTCCTGACAGCTTCGATGCTTGGGATAGGAATGCTCGCCGCGCACACGGACCCGGATGCCCGGAACTTCTTGCTTACCAGTGTTGGCCTGACAGCACCTATAGACAGCTCCGGTAATGTGTTGCAGGATCAGATCGGTCAGGCCATGCGAGCCGTCATCAGGTATCGCATTGCCCACCCCTTAACCCCTCTAGTCCTGACCATCATCATTATTGTGGCCCTGGCTTACCTGCTTCCACTTATCCGCCCTCCAGAAAAACCGGAGGACGAGCATGATCAGACACTATTTCTCCCCATGGAGACCTCTAAGAGTTTTGCCATGCTGCTCATCCTGACCGGGGCTATGCTGACACTGGGCGCTGAATTCGTCTACATCCGCGATGTCTTTGGGCAGCGCATCAACACGATATTCAAGTTCTACTACGCGACCTGGGTCTTGTGGGGGGTTGCTTCAGCCTATGCCGTGCATGTTGTGCTCAGCCAGCGGCAGAGTATCGCACGCTACATCTTTGGCTGCATGGTGATCGTCCTGATGATGGCCGGATTGGTCTATCCCAGTTTCGCCATCCCCACCAAAGCCGGTGAGTTCACCAGCGGAGCGGGACAGCAGCCCACATTGAATGGCATCGAGTTCATCCAGCGCCTATACCCAGCCGATTACCAGGCTATCTTATGGCTGCAGCAACATGCAGAACCAGGCTCTGTCATTCTGGAAGCTGTGGGCGGTTCCTATACCCATTATGGCCGTGTCTCTGCTGCGACGGGCCTGGCTACGGTAATAGGCTGGCCTGGGCATGAAAACCAGTGGCGCGGCAGCGCATTCGATGAGCTGGCTGCAGGACGCGAAGTAACTGTAAGAGAGATCTATAATACACCCAACATTGCCCACGCGCTGGATCTCCTGGATCGTTATGATGTCACCTACGTCTTCGTCGGCTCATTAGAGCGCAATCCGGCTTATGCCTCTCCGGCAGGTATCGAGAAGTTTGAGCGCTTCCTGACCCCTGTGTATCAGAATGGCGACACAGCGATTTATCGTGTTGATGACCACTTGATTAAGGAGAACCCGTGACCACTTCCGCAGTACTGACCAACACTTCAGACAATCGCTCGTGGCATATAGCGATTTCAGTTGAAACACTAATTTACCTGCTCCTCTTCCTGGTAGCTCTTGTGATGCGCTGGGTCAAGCTGGGCGCCGTCCCCCTCGGAGAGCTCGAAGCCCGGCAGGCTATCGCAGCCTGGCATCTGCTGTCGCCTGATATCCCAGGCTCAGGTTCAATTGGCGGCGTGGTGACTTTCGCCGGTGCGGTCATCAGCTTCTTGTTTGCAACGCCAACTGACGCTGCAGCTCGCTTCGTGCCCATGTTAGGCGGCATAGCCCTAATCTTCACCCCCCTACTCTTCCGTAAGCAGTTGGGACGGGTAGCAACTCTTCTGAGCATTGGACTCTTAACAATTTCACCAACGATGGTTGTCACCTCTCGGCAGATGACTGGCAGCGGCTTATCCATGCTGGGGCTGGTGCTGACGCTGGCCGCCTTCGATCGCTATGCCCGGACCGAACGTCCTCACTGCATTCTACTAGCTGGCATAGCGCTGGGCTTTGCGCTGATGGCTGACTATGGCACACTGGCCGCTCTCATCGCCCTGGCAGGAGGAGTGGTATTCATGCTCCTCACCGACAAAGAAGGCCGGCAAACATACCCGGCACTGCTGGCAATCCATAAAAATCTACCCTGGGCCAACTTCCTGGCAGGACTGGTAGGAACGCTGATCATCATTGGGACGCTATTCTTCATCGCGCCCGGCGGGCTCGGTGCAGTTGCCGATCAGCTGGGCAGTTTCGCCAATGGCATCACCTACCGATCATCAGGAGTTCCCTACCTGGGTCTGGTAATTCTGCTATATGATCCAGGGCTGCTTCTTTTCGGCATAGTTGGCATTATACAAGCCTACACCTCAGATCAACCCTGGAAGCGCTTTTTGGCTGGTTGGGGAATCGCGGCACTGTTTATCAGCCTGGTTTATCCTGGCGCAACGCCCATGCACGCCCTGTGGAGTGTCGTGCCACTGGCCGGGTTGGCCGGGCTGGCTCTGGCTGATTTATTAGGCTTGGAGCATGATGCCCCCGCCTGGGCACCCTGGGCTCACGCTGCAGCAGTAGCAACCTTACTGGGCCTGACGTTTACCCGAATCAGCAATCACTTATACAAACCGCTGATGCTGCCAATACCGTCGAATGTTCCACCTGATCAGGTTATCATTCAGCTACCGGCCCATCTGCTCATGGCCCTGATATGGCTTATTTTGCTATCTGTACTGTGGCTGGGAGTCGCCAGCATGTGGGGATCGCGCAGTGCCTGGCACGGTCTGGGGCTGGGGATAGCGGTTCCCGCTATGCTGGTTGCGTTAGGGCAAAGTGGCACATTGGCCTTTACCCGTGCCGACAGCCCATATGAGCTGTTCAACCAGTATCCGGCACAAGTCACCCTTACGACATTGGTCGATACCGCTGAGCAGGTCAGCCAGCTGAGCACCGGTAATCCTACAATGGCCAGTATCACCGTCCAGGCCGATCCGGACGGCACGCTGGCTTGGGCCTTGAGAGATTTCATAAATGTGAGCTATGTCGAGCAGGTAACGCCGGATGTGCAAACCATTATGGCAATCACCCCAGCGAACAAGACAGATCCAAGGCTGGGGTCAAGCTACGTCGGGCAAGACCTGGTCATCGTGCGACAATGGGCACCGGGCAGGCTCACCCCACAGCAGTTTATCAAGTGGATATTCCATCGCACTGCATCTGATTCGCCCGCCGGTGAAATACGTGTCATTTTATGGGTACGCGAAGACATCTATCGTCTGATCCCTGCTGGAGGAGAACCGGCCACAGAGGAAGCGGGTGAATATTGAGGAGGCAAGAGGTAAACAGGTTGTTACTACTCAGCTGCTTGGCGCTCTCTAGTGTAGCTATGATTGATGCGTAAAAGGCAAATAGGTAAAACGTGAGACTTGACGAGTTTCCAGTCTGAGTTTACAAGCCACAGATCGAAGCTTGAAAGCTAAAAGCTAAGAGTTGAGCAGTTACAACAGGTTTTCAAATATGCAAGTTGACAAGTTGGCAAATAGTCAGCTCAGCATATAGTCAGCTAATGTGGATCGAGCGAACAAATCAAGCATTGACTTTGGCGCATGAAGAAGCCTCAGGCGAAAGTGCAATTTTAGTAAGCCTTCCGGCGGCATCAGTGTGTATAATCTGGCAAGCTTATCTATCGACCCGGACAAGAACCACTTGTTATGAAGAATTCAGCAACACCTAACGACAACCAGCTAACAGAGTTGCTCTCCCAGGCAAAGTCAGGTGATCAACCTTCCTGTGAGGCCATCTATCACCGCTTTGTCCAACCCATCTACCGTCTTGCTTATGGGGTGCTGCTGGATATACAGGACGCTGAAGAAGTTGTCCAGGACACTTTCGCCTATGCACTGCGAAATCTGAACCGCTTCGATCCGGAAAAGAGTGCTTTCCGCACCTGGCTCTACACCATCGCCATGTGCCGCTGCCGAAACAAACGCCGGCGCAAATGGTTACCAACCATCACATTGGCAGATATTGCCGAATTGCCTGCCAGCCCAGAGCCGCTGCCGGAAGCGATTGTTGAAGCCCATAATACCCGCGAAGTCATCTGGACAGCTTTACGCAAACTGTCTCCTAAACTGCGTGAGGCCATCGTTTTGCGTTATTTTGACGGTTTGAGTTACCGCGAGATGGCAGAGGTCTTGAACTGCCCACATAAGACCGCCGAATCACGCGTCCGGCTGGCACACGAGGCGCTTTATAGCATCCTCGCCAGCCAGCACGACATTTTACCAGAGGGAGTGCTGGGGCATGAGTAGACACGTTGATCATCTATTAGCAGCTTACGTCGAACAACAACTGCGGCCGAAACAGGCCGCCTACGTCTACCGGCATGTGATTGAGTGCCCGGCATGTCGAGCCAAGCTGGCCCAACATGAGCGCCTGGCCGGCGAGCTGCGCATGTCCCTCGGTCAGTGGCCCATGCTGCGTCCGGGCCAGGTGCAACAGTTGTGGCTTGCAGCCAGTACAGTGACCATTCCTCCAGCAAACAGACAGAGCATGGCCGCATTGCTGCCGCTCTTGCTCAGCCTGCTGCTGCTGCTTATGCCATTCACGACTGGGTTCAGTGGCATGATACCCAACACAGCTCTGGCTGTCACTGCGTCACATTCACCCGGGGAAATCGCTGCGCAAGCTTTGCCTGACATGCCGAGTGCCAGGAACATCTCTCCGCCAGAGTCCCGGCAGGCCAAGCTAACGCTTGAGGCGACACCACCACCATCTGAGACAGAGACACCACTGCCTGCAAAACCGGTTCCTCTGGCTCCAGCCAATCCATGAAATCACAAAGCAACTGTGAACGCCACATCCAATAGAGGAAACACATGACTGTTCTAGAAGACATATCGACATCCACTGAGACCAAGAGGCCCCTTAGCAACCTGGAATACCAACTCACCCGGTTGCTCTACCTGGACGGCGAGCGGCTGGCATACCTCGTGATCTTTGTGCTTGCTGTGCTAACCCGCTTCTGGGATCTAGGGGTACGGGTCATGAGTCATGACGAGAGCCTGCACACTCGCTATTCCTGGGGTCTTTTCCACGGTGAGGGTTTCACACACACACCTCTCATGCATGGCCCCCTACTCTTTCACATGGTGGCCTTGAATTATCTACTTTTTGGAGACAATGACTTTACATCCCGCATCTACCCCGCCATTCTAGGAATTGTAATTGTCATGATGCCTATCTTCCTGCGCAAGTGGCTTGGACGCATGGGGGCTATCTCGGCATCAGTGCTTTTCTTAATCTCACCTATGATGCTGTACTATTCACGCTACATCCGGATGGATATCCCTGCCATCACCGGCGTATTGATCATGGTTATATCTATCTGGCGATACATGGAAGGACAGCAGTTTAAGCATCTGATATGGTTGACCTTCGGCCAGGCCGTGCTGTTTGCTTCCAAAGAGGTATCGTTCATCTATGTAGCAGTCTTTGGGAGCTATCTGACTCTGTATTTCGTCACCCGCCTGCTTGACGTGCGATGGGAGAACCAAGACTGGTACCAGGTATTTGTCATTGCATTGAGGTTCTCGCTGATCATGCTGGTGGCACTTGGCGTTGTATTCACGGCCAGTGGATATCTGAGCAGCACGATTGGAGGAGATCCAGCTAATCCGGCAGAAGGGGCTGTCTTAATGAGAAACTCTTTAGACATCCTCACCAAGATCCTTGCAGGGCTTTTGGCAATCTCGCTGCTGGTGTTTATTTTGGCAGTGTTCAAGGGACAATGGTACAACCTGCGCCGGTTCCCCGAAATGGATCTGATGATTGTCATGGGCTCGCTGATACTACCTGCACTCACGCCTTTCCCCATGCATGGTATCAAGCTCCTCGGCGAACGGCTGTCAGAGACACTGGCTGCCCCTCCCCCCATCGTCACAAACATGGCAGCAATCAACCCCATGGCTACAGATAGTTCTGGTATTTTGACCAGCGTGATATTCACCGCTGTCTTCATCATTATTAGTCTGTCTGCCGGAGTCGCCTGGGGGACGAAAACACCTGAATCGCGTCTAATCACGCTTACAGACGATGATGAGGAGGACACAATTGAAGCTCCTCCTGATATTTGGGATTGGCTCCAGACCATTCTTACCAGCCGGTGGTGGATACTTGGAGGAATATATTGGTTATTTTTCATATTCTTCTTCACAACGATGTTCACCCAGGGACAAGGCCTGGGAACTGGCATCATTGGCTCATTGGCCTATTGGCTTGAACAGCAAGAGGTTCAACGAGGCGGCCAGCCATGGTACTACTACATCCTGGTCATGCTGCCGATCTATGAGTTTTTGCCTGTCATCTTAGCCCTGGCCGCAGGTGCTGTTGGAATTGGCAGGTTGATCAAATCGCTAAACAGTACAACAGCTCAGATAGACAATGAACAGGAAGAGATAATAGAAGCCTCACAGTCAGATGCTCCGAAAGAAGGGGGCAATGTTCAAGCCGCTGAGCGCCCGGCACTGACCCTGGACGAGCCAATCTCGTTCCCGGCACTCGCATTCACTGCATACTGGGCGATCATGTTCCTCATCGCACTCAGCATCGCCGGAGAAAAGATGCCTTGGCTGACCACCCATCTCACAACACCGCTCATATTGCTAGGTGGCTGGGTAACAGGCCGCCTTTTGGAACGCATCGAGTGGCGTAAGCTGTGGGAAACAAAGGCCTGGGTACTATTCGCCTTGATCCCCCTCTTTGCCATCGCCCTGACTCGTGTTATCGCCCCACTCTGTACGCGCCAACCTAATGCCTTGCCCTGTAATACCATTATCCCAACCAGCTACCAGGTGGGGGTCTTCCAGGGGCTAGACACAACTGTATTGGCTGCCACAGGCGTATGGATCACGGCCCTGATTGCAGTAGGTGCCACATTTGTCGGACTGATCGTCTTTGGGTTACGGATCGGGGGCAAGCAGATCCTCAGGCTTGCCAGCCTATGTCTGGTAGGTTGGTTGGCCTTCATGACCGCCCGTGCTGCCTGGTGGGCAGCTTTTGTCAATTATGATGAAGCCACTGAGTATCTTGTCTATGCCCACTCGTCAGGGGCAGTCAAGCAGGTCCTGAATCAGATCGAGGAGATCTCCCTCAAGACGACTGATGGCTATGGCCTGCGGGTTGCCTACGATGACAAGGTCTCATGGCCTTACTCCTGGTATTTTCGCAATTACCACAATCAAATCTTCTATGGCAGCCAGCCAACAAGAGGGCAGCTTAACGATGCCCCAGTGATCCTGGCCGGGCCGGAGAACTGGACCAAGGTCGAGCCGCTATTGGGCGACCGTTATTACAGGTTCGAATACATTCGCATGTGGTGGCCAATGCAAGATTACTTTGAGCTTAAGACACATCCAGAATATATTCGAGATTTCTTCAGCAATCCGGCGCTTCAGCGCGGTGTTTGGGAGATATTCTACAAGCGTGACTACACTGCTTATGCGGAGGCTACAGGCAAGAACTTCGATCTGAATCAATGGCCATTGGCCGACAGGATGCGTGTCTATATCCGCAAAGACACCTTTGCTCAGGTGTGGGATTACGGAGTCGCAGCAACGGAGATGGCCGAAGCCATTGACCCCTATTCTGAGAATGTCCGGGAGCTAACACCTGATTTGACTTTTGGTCAGGGCCAGCTCAACCGCCCTCATCAGATCGCCGTCGGGCCTGGTGATCTACTCTATGTCGCAGACAGCAACAATCATCAAATTGCCGTCTTTGACCAGAATGGGAACTTTATCCAGACGTTTGGGCAGCAGGGTGTTATCCAGACCGATCCTCAAACTGACGGGCTCAATGAACCCTGGGGTGTAGGTGTCGCCCCCGATGGCACCGTCTATGTGGCCGATACGTGGAACTCTCGCGTCTCCGAATACACAGCAGAAGGATCATACATCAGGAGCTGGGGCTATGAAGGAGCTGGTATCTTGACCGATCCGCTGGCCTTCTGGGGACCACGGGCCATCGCCGTCGATGCTCAAGGTCTGGTATATCTGGCAGATACAGGAAATAAGCGCATCCAGGTATTCGATGAAGACGGAAATTTCGTCAAGCAGATTGGGGCGGGAGGGGGGCTGGATGGACAACTCGATGAGCCGGTTGGGATCGCAGTTGGAGAGGATGAGTTGGTGTATGTCGCTGATGCCTGGAATCGGCGGGTTCAAGTCTTCACAAAAGACGGAATGTTTGTCCGGCAGTGGTTAGTTGAGGCATGGTTCGCTGAAACCAATGAACGACCTTACATCGCAGTCGACCCACAAAACAACGTATACATCACCGATCCCGATGCCTTCCGAGTAATCGTCTTTGACAATCATGGCAACTATCTTTACAGCTTTGGCGACTATACCACCATAGGGTTGGCAGGTGGTATTACGATCAACGAAGAGGGGCGACTTTTCCTGTCGGATACTGCTGCCGGGACCATTCAGCGTTACACAATAGATGCACCCTGACAGAGCAAGCAAGAAGATGTAGGGGACGGGACTTTTGTTCTATTACCTGGAGGATATAATAGGAGTAGAATAAGGATATCATTACACGTAAAGAGAACGCTATGCCTGACAAGAATGCGGTCCTGATCGTTGACGACGATCCCACTACAGTCATGTTGCTGAAGCATTATCTGGAAGGCATCGGCGTAACAGCCCTTGTCGCTACTGATGGCTCAAGTGCACTGGAAGTCATTGAGGTACATTCCGATCAGATCGCGCTGATCTTTCTGGATATCGCAATGCCTCATATGAACGGTTATGAGTTGTGCAGAGTCATCCGCTCGAATCTCGCGCTGGCGGATCTACCCGTGATCGCAGTGACTGCTCGGAGCAGTCCTGAAATGTTCGTCGAAGCTGAAGCAGCAGGGATCAATCAGATCATCCCAAAGCCTTTCAAACCCATCGTTATTCGAAATATGTTGGCTGAATACAACCTCATCTCATCCCAATAAAAAACACCCCGTCATTGTGCGGGGTGTTTTGATGTTCTCATGTTTCTACGAACTTATGATTTACCATGGAAAAGCAGGGCGAGAACTTGGAACCCTTCAAATGGTTACTGCGAGATCGGATTAACAGTATTGGTGACAAGTTAAGCGATTGAACATCCTGCCAAGAGCCAATTGAAGGCCAGGAAATCCTATGCACAAGCTGAGAAGTTTGTCAGCTTAACGAGAAAGTTTGTTGGCTTAATCGAAAATTCTGCTTAACCAACCTCCCAGGCAACTGACCGGCATCCAGAGCCAGACCATCAACAAAAAGGTTGTTGACGAAGCACAAAATACCTCAACTTGTCACCAATAGATTAACAGTCCGATCTACATCTGACTGCATCCTAATCTTTCCCACTATTCCGCGTAGGCCCGGATTTATTTGGTCCGCACCCAACTGCCACGAGGTGCTCGTTCTTGTAGATTCTACAATTCATCCGCCAAAGTCCGTACCTTGCGGATATTGCCCACAGGAGTTGTTGCCAAAACGACACAGCCTGTCCCTAATATCCAACGGTGTCCCTCCGTCTGTTGCATGGCATCACGCGCTTGATCGAGAGCCGCTTCAGGATCTTCGTTGTGCAATACATCGCGGCTTATGCCACCACTTGCAGCCCCCTTGATCTTCTTCAAGCCTGTCTCCAGATCAGGAGGGGCCTCACGGTCATGCCAATTGACGAACTGAACAGGATAATCAGCTAGAAGATTAAACATAATGTGAGCACCGTGTACATGCAAAGCATTCAACCAAAGCTCATTGGCTGCAGCCAAAATCTGCAGGTCATAGGGCCTACCAAAAACCTGATACTCGGCTTCGGTCATCTTGAGATAGCTGGCATGCTGTACTGCATAGTAGATTCCGGCAATCCCCCGCCGTTTGGCCTCATGAATGAATGCGACTGTTGTATCTGTTATAACCTGTAAAGCATGATGCACCTGACCTGCATTCTGTCGCAAATGAACAATCAATGTGTCATCACTAGCCAGATTCTTGGCTTGTGCAAGCGGGCTGAAAACCGTTTGGATATAGGGAACTTCCTCCTTAAAAGATTCTTCAAGGCATTCCAGACACTGAAGCTGGCGTCCTAACCCATCAGCAGACGGCTCCAGCACCTTCAGCTGTGACCAATCTTCAGGTTTCTCAACCACACGCTTGGTATAGCGGCGAGTCCCCTCCATGCTACCTTCCCAGCGATCTTCGACACCCCACGCTGTCAGGCAAAAACTGCTCGCAGGCGAGACTTTGATGAAATCCCAGTCATAATCACGTTGGAAGTTAATATGCGCTGCCGCCTGGTCTTCTGCTCTTTGATCGTCACCAGGCCAATGACGCCATAAAGCAACGGCGACCCGGTCGACCGGCTCGCCGCTGATGGTTGCTTCAAGTCTTTGACGTTTGTTCATTTGATTCTTGGTAAGCGTTAACTAAGCCGTCGAATAAGAACTTCTACCTGCTTGCTGAGCATCACAATCTTAGAGCGATCTGTGCTCTCTTCCACGACCAAATCGCGGGCCCGGACAAACTCCTCAAGTGCTTCCTGCGGCCGACCATCACTGAGCAATGCCAGCCCAAGCCCATAATGCGCATCAAAGTCATTTTGACTCACATCCAATGCGCGCCGAAATTGCTGGATTGCCTCCTGATATTGCCCTATCCGTTCATAACTCCAGGCCAGATTAGTGAGCCACATGACATCATCAGGATTCTGATGAACCATTGAGTTATAGTGTTCAATCACTTTCGCAAAATCATTGGCCCCAGTCAAAAATTTTTCTCCCAGACAAGCACTTAGGGTAGATTTCTATATAGCGAACCAAGTGAAGCTCATGGAAGCTAATTATACAACACCCCCAACTATATACCAAAATTCAGCAGCCCCCCAAGTAATTGCTTACGATTTTTCGAATGTAAGGGCCACACGTGTCACACGCGTGCTCAACGCATCAACCTCCAAAGCCTCTAGAACCTCATCCGGTCTACCTGTTCCTCGCCGCTGAGAGATGACCAAATCCATCCGGAGCGTAAGTGGCTCGCCCGAGATCAACACTATCTCATGGATCAGCGGGCGTAAATCGTAGCATTTGTCGCGCCGTTCACGCTCAATATGAGTCTGTGATAAGATTGCCCTGATGCGTTCCTGAAGCACATCCGGCGCAACTTTGCTGTTTTCCAATACTACCAGATAGCTTGCCAGGCCTGCGAGCGACTGAAGAGCCGGGCTGCGAAGCTCTACGGATTGTATAGATTCTATTGACAAGCCTTCAGGCGCAGCAGCACGCAGCTTGGACAACATCGAAGTCTGCTCTGGCGGATCGCCTTCCAGCCAAACATCTACAACCTCACAAGTACTGCCATACCCCAAGGGCAAACCAGCAGCTATTTGCATTTTGGGCCTTGGATTAAACCCGTGAGAATAGGCAAGCAGAAGACCTGCACGCCGCAGCACACGCTCCCACACACGCATCAAATCAAGGTGAGAGCAGTATCGAAGGGGCCCTTCCTTCCCAAATTGGATACGATATCGAGAATACGGTATCTCTACATGTACAACGCCGCATTCTGACACCGCCCCATCAGAAATCGATGCATCATTTGACTTCTTTGGGGTACCACCATGGTGGTCAAATGGACTCATGATGCCCAAGGACGCTTGCCAGACAGCCGCTCTGCTGCCGAGCGAGGCTTTCTATCAAGTATACGCAGGGTAGCCTCAAGGATGCCAAGTTGTACATCTTTTCCGGCCCTCTTCCTTTTTTCCCACTGCTGGGTCAGGACAGCCACCCCTTCCTTAAGTTGCTCCGGATCACTGGACTTAGCGATCATCTCTGCCGCCTCTGTAGCCTGCTCGATTGGGCCGCGGTTGTGTGCTATACCGGCAATTACCGAGATAAAAGCCTTGGTACGCTGTGGCTCGGGTAGACGATCGATGAGAACCAGCGGTTCAAGAGCTGCCAGAGGATGAGCTGCCGGATCGAGCACCATAGCAACCAACGTCTTGGCATCAAGCTCAGGAAGAAACTCGGCCCAGACTTCCAAATCTCCCTCGCGTTGGCGAGAGACAAGCGCCGTATAGAAATACTCCCGAAATTCAGGGCTGAGTGCATCACTGCCATCCATAGCCGTACCAAGCACTGCCGGCACTGATTCTATCATCGAGAGCGTTGCCTGCGCGTCGGGATCGGTTGCCAAAATATCTATACAGGCCATCATCACTTCCTGATCATAGCGACCAGGATGCTGAACCATGCTCTTCAACAAGGTCACCAAGCGGGAAGTCCGATCAAATGGACTGCGCCGGGACAACGCCGAAAGGGCATTGCGATGGACATGGGGTGGCTTATCCGGATCGAGCAGTAGTGTGGTCAATGCTGCTAAATCGACTGCATCATAAGGGTTCTGGTCTGACATAGCACTTGGCTCCCTATACTCCGTACCAATTACTTGGATAGGATCGCTGCTTCCACGGGAAGGTCCTTATGAATGAGAATTTATCAAATTATCCCACCCATGGCTCTTGTTATAAGTTCACAATAATGTCAACTTGGTGTTTCTAAGGCGAGAAACCGGGTTTTTGCTTGTTGCATAGGCCGTTTTGATAGCGAAAGCGGCATCAACACTTGCCGTTCTTGCAGGAAGAAAGCCCGGGTTTCTTTTGGGTGTTCCCGCGTTTACCATGAAACTTGACATTGTCAAACTAATCACCATTCCTTAAGAAACCGGCTGGCTTAGCAATTTGTGTTGCAGGGCCTCGTTTCAAGATTCTACCAATAAACTCTTGAGAGCCTATCCCGAAAACTTGACAAAATCTGGCAAAAGATGCGTCATAATCTGTGCAACTTTCTTCCGAAAGTCATCTATCAGTTTAGCACATTTTGTCCTGAAGGATAGCCTCTGCTCGTATCTTCTCAATAATCCAGGGGATGTCCGCCAAACCCTCCCGGAGGTTAGCAGACTGGCACATCAGAGAGAGTGACGACACTAAAACCTCCGGGAGGGTGATGCTCGGGCTCCCCTCTTTTTTGAGAAGATACCTCTGTTCAAAAGTATTCTCTCAGGCAGAGGCTGGAGATACTTTATCTGATTGTCCAGAGTGTGCTCTAGAAGAAACGGGTGGGCATTTCCAGGCCTCTGGTGGTAACTCGCTCCGCATCGCAGCCAGTTTTGGCAAGATGCCACACGCAAAACACCTTTCACGGCAATCCACACGAGTTTCCCCACGCTGGCTCATCAAATAGTCTTCTGCCAGAAACTCCTTCTTAACAACCACATCGATGTGATCCCAGGGAAAAATCTCATCCATGTGACGCGGTCTATGAGTATAATGGTGGAAATCCAACCCTTGCTCAGATAGTGCCTGAACCCAGGCCTCGTGCCGACGCAGCTCGTGCCAGGCATCGAACTTACTGCCCAGCTGCCAGGCTCGATGAATAACGGGGCCCAGCCGTCGATCACCGCGGCTGAGCAATGCCTCAAGCAAGGTTTCTTCAGGATCATTCCAGCGGAGGCGTATACCTTTGCCTTTCCCTCCTAACTCGCGCTTGAGCAGCGTCTGCTTGGACTCAATCTGCTCCATACCATCCATGGGCACCCATTGGAACGGTGTATGCGGCTTGGGAATGAAAGTGCTGACACCAATATTGACCGTTGCCTTCTTGCCGTGTATCTTTCGTCCTTCCGCTAAAACTGCGGTAGAGAGATCGACAATGGCCTTTACATCCTCCAATGTTTCCGAAGGATGCCCGATCATGAAATACAACTTGATGGTCCGCCACCCCCTGCTGTAGACAGCATGCGCCACATCCAACACCTGCTGATGAGGCATGGCTTTGTTGATAATATTGCGCATTCTTTCAGTAGCTGCTTCAGGCGCAAAGGTAAAGCCACCACGCTTGTTGTCCCTGAGAGACTCCATGAGCTCCACACTGGCTGTCTCGATCCGTAAGCTGGGTAAATTGATGCTCAAATGTCGACCAGTGAAACGTTCCCCCAATAACCTCACCAAGCTGAGCACATCTGTATAATCACTCGATGAAAGTGAAAGGAGCGCGACCTCTTCAAAGCCCGTTTGCGCCACAGCATCTTCAACTGCGTCAACTATCTCCCCAACGCTGCGCTCACGTACAGGCCGGGCAACGATCCCCGCATGACAGAAACGGCATCCGCGTGTGCAGCCACGCATAATCTCGATCGGTGCACGATTATGTACAGTATCGATATTGGGTACGATGAAACGAGTTGGCGGCGCAGATAAGACCGGCACAACACGCTTAAGAACCGGCAACTGCGCCACTTCGTGAACAGGCCTGACAGCTGCAATCGTACCATCCTCCCGATAATCCGCTTCGTAAAAGCGCGGCACATATACACCTGCAAAACGAGCAAGATGTATCAACTGCTCAGTACGCGACAGATCGGCCCGCTTCATCTCACCAACAGCCTCAGCGATCTCGATGATCGCATCCTCTCCCTCACCAATTACAAAAAGATCAATAAAGTCTGCCAGTGGTTCCGGGTTATAGGTTGCATGTCCCCCGGCAATTACAAGAGGCATGGTTTCATCTCGCGCAGTGCTAAACAAGGGCAACCCGGCGAGATGTAGCAATTGCAAGACATTAGTGTATAGCTGCTCATAAGGCACACTCAGCGCCAGTAAGTCGAAGCCAGCCACAGGATGTTTGGTCTCCAGTGAAAAAAGCGGGATAGCTTCTTGCTTCATGATAGCTTCCATATCGGTCCAGGGAAGATATACACGCTCAGCCAACATATCAGACCGGCGATTAATCAGGTCATAGAAAATCGCCAACCCAAGGTTTGGCATCCCGATCTCGTAAATATCAGGAAAGGCAAGAGCAACCCGGACCTGAACCGAATTCCATTCTTTGCTCACCGAGTTGAACTCCCCACCAACATAGCGCCCGGGTCGTTCTACCCTCAGCAATATTTTTTCCAAAGCCTGCCCAATCTGCTCTGGTGTATTCATCAACGCGTTCCTCTAACAACTGGATCAATGTGAAAAAAGAAGGGTAAAAAGAGTATGCTCAATGCTATACATACAGCTTGGAGGCTTCTGCCACACTCGGAGGTGCCACACATCAAACAGCTCATGCAAACACTACCTCACTACACGCCTATAGAACCCCGTTCCATCAAGCAACCCCCAATCGAGCAAGCGCAGGAAAAACATGTCTTCTGCATCTCCACCTGAACCAAAAATGAGAAGAGATCGTTTTAGTTGAAAACATTCCCAAGGCCGCATGCATCCAGTTTGACAAGCATAAGGATAACCACAAAGAGTTTGCGCCCAAATCATGGAAAATGCACCCAAATAAGCAGGCCGGATAGTGTGACTATATCCGGCCTGCAAGCTTACCTTCAACTGCAATAACCTCATGTATTCATCATGGTGTATAGATCGTCATCACAGCATCCAAAAGAATATCACGAGTGGCCGTCTCTTCTTCAGTCTGGTTACTCAGATGAATATACTGTCCTGTCTGCCCGCCCGCAAAGTAATAATTACCTAAAAGCACCCACTGCTCAGGCTGTGCAGCTTGATCGATCAGAATACCCGGGCTCAACTGACTCGCATGGAATATTTGATACAGCGCGCTCTCCGTTGCGCGTGGGCTGTCAGGAATATACGCATATACATCATAGTAACCACTTTGGTTAGGTATGACATTCCACATGGCTTCAAAGTTAGGCTTGCTATTGCGATTTTTGATGTAGTAATGCGAATCACCTGGCCCGCCCTGCCCCACAGCCGGGCCAGGGAAACCTCTCCAGACGAAACGCTTGGGATCAATCTCACTGATGATCTGGTTTACCTCAGGAGTAACCGTCACATCGCCAGCCTCTCCACCTCCCGGGGCCAGACTAGGCATAAGCGTTGGAGGCGGACGAAAAGCCGTCGGTTTAACACCAGCCGTTCCATAAATGTTGGGAGTCCTGGTTGGACGCGGTGTGAAGGTCTTGGTGGGTGTCGGGCTGGGTCCCTTGGTTGCAGTTTTCTCAGGTGTTGGTGTGAACTTCGGCTCATGCCCGGCCTGGATACGCGCATTACCTGTTGCCTCATAGTATTCAACAACAACGGTATGTTCACCAGCTGTCATCCGACGCTCAGCCACCTGCCACTCACCATACTCATGATTGTTCCAATCGTTGATGATCAGCACCCCGTCCACATAAACCCGGGCTCCGTCATCGCTGCAAACACCAAACATATATGGTTTTGCCTCAAAATAGTCCCGTCGAGTCCAGCGAATTGAGAAGTTATCTGACGGGAATCCTTCCATCGGCGGACCATCACCAAAGTTAAATGTTATGACCCCATCATCTCTGGTCGCAGCCGGTGCCCCACTTAAGTAGCGGTTCTTATAATACTGGCCTGTCCAGTGATCGGCTGCTTGTGTTCTAGAATGAGGCACTGCCAGGCCAAACAGCAAGGCACAAATCACAGCTGTTGCAAGCAGATGAACCTTTCGCATAAGTGCACCCTCAGGCTTTCCAAAAGCTCTAAGCCACTTGTTTCCAAGTCCACTATTGCTAGTGTAGACGGTTCCAATCCCCACCGTCAAGTGGCCGTAAATCTATCGGTCCGGAATGGGAATCCCATTCAAGTACATCGTGTATAGTTATTATCGCAGGGTTGCATAAGGATAGCAAGCACGTCTGACCAAGCCCTCATGACAAATCACTATTGACGCTACCCTGGCAGCCCGGTAAAATAAGCACCTGGTGGGCGATGTCCAAACGCCCCTTTTTGTTTGCATACCACTTAATAATGAGCTCCCTGGCTGCCCGTGACACAGCATGATACAGCGGCCAGGCGATGTAAGGAGATGTCCGATGACGGAGAACATCACGCTAGAAGCTTCCGTGCGCGAGGTTGTAGGTAAGCATGTTAGGCATTACCGACGCCAGGGCCAAATTCCGGCAACTGTCTATGGGCCGGGTTTCTCGCCCATGAATCTTTTTATTGGAGAGCCGGATTTACGTCGGGCTCTGGCCAAGGCAGGTGGCACACAACTCATTGAGTTGCAACTTGGCAAAGAGACCATTACGACGCTGGCGCGTGAGGTTCAACGCCACCCTATCCGAGGGGACCTTCTCCATGTAGATTTCTACCGTGTTGCCATGGATCGTGTAATCCGTGCTGAAATTCCCGTTGTGCTAGCAGAAGAATCAGCTGCTGTCGCCAGCAGAGAGGCCATAGCGATCCAACACCTCAACAGCATCGAGATCGAGACTCTGCCAGGCAATCTCCCCCCTCACATTGAGGTAGACATGTCCCAGATCAATGCAGTCGGTGAACAGGTAACCGTCGGTGATCTGAAGCTGCCTAGTACAATCAGGATCATCACGCCACTGGACGAAGTAGTCGTCAGACTGGACTACGCCGAGACTATGGAAGAGGAAGTCAAAGAGGGCGAAGAGCTAGAAATCGCATCTGTCTCCGCTGAGCCTGAAGTCATCACCGCCAGGAAAGAAGAAGGGGAAGAGGGCGAAGAGGAGTAGTTCCTTTTCTTTACATATCATCGGCCAGGTATGGAAATCTATGCCTGGTCTTTTTTGTTCTGCCTCATATGTATGCTCATGCCTAGTCCAATCCGCAGACACAAATTCCCCGTCTTAGCAAGAATGACATGGGGGTGTTTCATCTCAGTTGAAAGGCCTCTCGGGAATTGCTGTAATGGACGTTCTACGTCACGACCGGACTAACTGAACCTCGACCATAGGTGTCAACTTAAGCATTGCATCAATCGGACTTTGCTGGCTTATTCGTCATTGTAACGTATGGATTCCCGCTTTCGCGGGAATGACAACATGCGTCGATGCTCGTTAGGTTGACACTTATG
>JAFGMS010000185.1 GCA_016927375.1 Anaerolineae bacterium | reverse complement strand
GCGAAAAACCCACACAGAGAAATTATGAACATCTGTCGTTGCATGAGATGAACTACCTCCGAGTTTCATGACACGCGGAAATCATAACGCACCCTGGCAGGATTTCACACATTGGCTGTCAAGACTTAATAAATCGGTAAGCAGTAATTCCCGGTTTGAACCGGTGTGTCAAAAATGCGCCCAGAAAAATCTGTTTCACCGCAGAGAACACAGAGCAACAACACAAGATTTTGCCAGGCATCGTTTCCTCCACCTCACTGTCAAAGGCCTTGTGTTTGTGCGCCGGGACCCCGCAAAACTAATCATACTCGATTAGCTCGGTCAGCGTAGGACTCTCTCCACAAACAGGACACTTTTGGCTCTTGCGCAGCTTGATCAGATCGAGGCTCATGTGCAATCCATCGTAAAGCAGCAAACGTCCTACTAAACTATCGCCAATTCCCATCAGTATCTTGATTCTATCAGGAATTTCCTTTTGCGAATGACAGTCGCTTGTGCACGAATGGATTCCCACTTTCGCGGGAATGACAGGCAGCCTGGCAACGTGGATGTACTGGACAACAAGATAGGTAACGACCGGGAACGAGTCCGGACTTGTTCCCAAACGCCTCTAATCTTGTTTGTAAACGAGTCTAGACTCGTTTGCAAACCTCTTTAGACTCGTTTGCGATCGTGTTTAGACTCGTTTCTGACCCTCCCCGGACTCGTTCGCGATCCTCAGAAAACCCTTAGGGTCTGGGGCAGTCCCCACTTTTCCGCGTTGAGCCAACAACGATGGTCTTGAGCACTCAAACATGGATTCCCGCTTTCGCGGGAATGATAGGCCACACAGGATCGGTAGCATACGAGAATAGCGTGGTTAATATGCTGAACCGCAACCCCTGCAATGGTGGCTGATAGCTATGTCGGCGACGTCCCCCTCTCCGCCGGGCAGCAGAGGGGGTGCAGATCGCGTATCGAGCTGCTACCCTTCTCAGGGATGAGTTTGTGAGCGCCAAACCGGGCTTGCCGGCTTGTCCCCATTATTTCCGGGTGCTACCGCAGCCAGCAGCCTATCTGGAAACACAGAGAATTTCTTACAGAGTGCATTCCGGAAGTCCTGTCTGCAACTTTTTTGTCCAAGCGGTGATAGTTATATTTAGATATGTCCACCATAGACGATCGTGATACTTTTGCAGAGATGATTTACCAGAGCCAGACGGCTGTCTACAACGTTGCCTATCGTATACTTGGCAACGTACAAGACGCTGAGGATGCTGCCCAGGAAACTTTCTTGCGTGCCTATCGCTTCCGCCACACATACAAAGATGGCTACCAGTCTGGACCATGGCTAAAGCGTATTACTGTCAATGTCTGTCTGCAGCGTCTAGAAAAGGCCTATCCGACTCAATCGCTGGATGAGGATTGGCTCCAGCCACCCGATCCACATCCTGGGCCCCAGGAGCAGACCGAGGCTTGTGACCTGCAGGCACGCATACAGGCTGAATTGCTGCGCTTGCCGCCGCGCTACCGCGCCGTGATCGAGTTGCGGCACTACCAGGATCTTTCCTACCAGGAGATCGCTGCTGTTCTCAACCGGCCGTTGAGCGACGTCAGGTCTGATCTCTTTCGTGCCCGGAGAATGCTGGCCCAAAACATGAAGGATTTGCGATGAGCCATCTGACTGAAGAGACTCTTAATAAATATCTTGACGAAGTGCTGGATCCATCTGCCCATCTCTCTGTTGAAGCTCATCTGGCATCCTGTCCTGCCTGCCAAAACAGATTCAACGATCTGCAGAGCGTTTTCCACACCCTCAGCCTGCTTGATGAGAAAACCCTGGTCCGCGACCTGGCTCCCGGTGTCCTTGCTCGATTGCCTGCCCCGCCCCTGCCACTTGGCTGGAGGCTGGTTTTGGCCATCCAAGCTGGACTGGCTATGGGGCTGTTGGGCGCTATCGCCCAAGTTGCACTGGGCTTTCTCGGTTCCCAGATAGATGCTCGTCTGCTGATGAATGCCTGGATCGACACATTCGGCAGGATATCTCTCCGCATCCCGACCCTCGATCTACACATGCTGGGTTTACCCGGCTACAGCCTGCCCATTTCCGCGCCGGCCTCAATTGTTCTTCTCGTAGTCGTGACAGTCCTTTGGGGGTTGGGAAATGCTCGCTTGTTACGAAATGGACATGAGGCCTAAAAGATGAGACGCAGATTGTTTGTAACGCTATTCGCTATATTGGTTGTTACTCTGGCCTGTGCAGAAACGCCCAGTACGCCCATCCCTATCCCCCACCTGGAAAGTTCGCCTTACGACCTCGGCAGGACGATGTATGGATTCTTCCCCTCGCCGCCTGAAGTAACCATCGAGAGCGTAGTGGCAACCTACGAAGCCATCGGCGAGCACGGTGACGTGGTGCTGCTGCAACAAAACATCCCCTGGAGGGATTTTGTCGAAAGAGCAGACGCCGAATCATCCGCGATTGCCGACATCCACAACCAATACGTGCTGGCACATCAGAACGGTCTGGAGGTCATCTTCGTTGTTGACCCACTCAACGGATTGAACCGGAGCGAATTTCAGGGATTGCCTTTTGGCTGGAAAGCCTGCTTTTCAAACACTAAGGTGCGCTCGGCCTTCACCAACTACACTCTGCGCATTGTTCGCGAGTTTCAACCACGCTACCTGGGCCTGGCATCAGAGATCAACACCTATGCCGATACCCATCCACAGGACTTTCCTAACTATTTAAGCCTGTATCATGAAGTTTACGAGCTGGTCAAAGCCGAGTCGCCCGAGACGCAAATTTTTGTCACCTTCCAATGGGAAGAACTCAACAACCTGATACCGAACCTGGCACAAGGCAAGCCCTACGAGCCTAACTGGGATCAGATAGAAATCTTTGAACCGGAGCTGGACTTGTGGGTGATTTCTTCGTACCCATTTGTGGCACTCAATGGTGAAAACGAGATTCCAGCAGCCTATTACACATCGCTTCTCGCACAAACCTCCAAGCCGCTGGCTGTTGCCGAGGGCGGCTTCGTCTCCCGCTCAACTGGTCCTGTCTCCGGCATACCGCAAGACCAGGTAGACTACATCAAAGCGATCCACGAACAGATCGGGGGCGACCGTCTGGCATTCTGGATCTACCTGATACTCACCGATTTCAACCTGGACTCGTACGCGCCTATGATGAGAAAAAATGGCCAGAGCCGTGATGTTGATACCCTCGGTATGTTTGTGTCGGTGGGACTGCGTGAATTTGACGGCACCCCCAAACCGGCCCTTCAGGTTTGGGATGCTTTCAGAAGTAACGACGGCCCCTGAAATGAACCTCATATAGGAGAAACTATTATGGAGCCTTTTGCAGCTATCTTATTGATCGTCTTTGGTGTCCCGCTCAGTGTTGTTGGATTGATTGCTCTCTTCTCAGCACTGATCCTGCTTTTGCCTGGCCCCATCCAACAGGCACGCATCAACCTTGAGGAACGTCCCTGGCGCTCGATCTTCCTTGGCCTCCTCAACTCCACCGCGGCTGCAATCATCCTTGGCCTGCTTAATACGCTGATGACCAACAATTGGGGGCTGGAACCGGTTTTCACTTCCTTAATGATCTTCATCAGCATGGCTGTGGCTATCCCGACGGTAATCGGTTTGTGTGCGACGATTGTCCTGGTGGGCACGAGGTTGGGAGAGGCGCGCAAGTTGTTCTTTACCTACCTGCGGGGTGGAGGACTATTACTGCTGGCCTGCCTGACTCCCTTTGTTGGATGGTTTATTTTTACTCCTCTGGTATTGTGGGCCAGCATGGGCTCGGTCATCGGAGGTCTGATGAGGCACAAAGAACCTATGCCAGAAGTCCCGGAGAAATCCTAGTATGGTTGGACATAAGTTCGTCGCCAGATTAAGACAATCTTCCCAACTGTATAATTGCGTTGTACTTCTCGACTGGATACAGATTGCAGCCGCAAAGCACTAGCATCAGCAGAGCAAACATAAACAGACGAGTAACCAAGGGCTATCCCCTGTTTACTCGTCTGTCTATCCCAGCAGACGCGAAAGGCATCTGCTCCAAGTGTTTGCAAGCACTATTATCGTTGTTCCATCGGAACGTAGTCTCGAACTTCCGGTCCCAGGTAAATCTGTCGTGGGCGGGCAATCTTTTGCTCCGAATCGGTTAGCATTTCCAGCCATTGTGCTACCCAGCCACAGGTGCGTGGAATGGCAAAAAGTACAGTAAACATAGACGCAGGCAGGTTCATGGCCCGGTAGATCAAACCCGAGTAGAAATCCACATTAGGGTAGAGCTTGCGAGAGATGAAGTAGTCATCCTGCAAGGCAACTCGCTCCAACTCCAATGCCACATCCAGCAATGGGTTATGGCCAGTAACCTCAAAAACCTCATTGGCGATATGCTTGATAATTTTACAGCGTGGATCATAGTTCTTGTATACGCGATGTCCAAACCCCATTAAACGTCCATTGCCGTTCTTGACCTTCTCGAGGAAAGGTCGTATGTTCTCCTGAGTGCCAATATGCTCCAGCATACGCAGCACCGCTTCATTGGCTGCACCGTGAAGAGGCCCATATAAAGCGGCAGCAGCACCGGCCAGCGCCGAATATGGATCTGCCTGTGCTGAGCCGATGACGCGCATTGTGCTTGTGCTGCAGTTCTGCTCATGATCGGCATGGAGGATGAACAGCACATTCAACGCACGCTCCAACACCGGATCAGGCTGATAATCAACCTCTGTATTCTTGAACATCATCTTCAAGAAGTTACCAATATAGCTCAGGTTGTCATCCGGGTAATTGATGGGCCACCCATTATTGTGGCGATAGGTAAAGGCAGCAATAGTGGCTACTTTGGCAATCATCCGCTCAATTTGAAGCCGACGGTTGGCGGGATCGGTGACATCACGCGCATCTGGATATAGTGTAGAGAGAGAGGCAATAGCACTGATGAAGACGCTCATGGGATGTGCGTTGTAACGGAATGTCTCGATGAGGCGCTGAATGTTAATATGCAGCAGTGCATGACGGTTGATGTCATATTCCCACTGTGCCATTTGGTTAGCCGTGGGGAACTCGCCAAAGATAATGAGATAGGCTGTCTCAAGGTAAGTACTCTCGTTAGCCAATTGCTCAATCGGATAACCCCGATATCGTAGAATACCCTGCTCGCCATCCACATAGGTAATAGTGCTTTTGGTAGAGGCTGTATTTGCGAATCCCGGATCATAGCTCATCAGGCCAAAATCGTCGTCTCCCGCCTTAATTTGGCGCAAGTCCATGGCTTTGACAGTGCCATCGGTGATTGGAAACTCGTAGGTCTTGCCGGTACGATTGTCAGTGACGGTAAGGGTATTATTGGGCATATTGATCCTTTCGGGATGGTTCACGGGATTGTGATGCGAGATGAAGTTATTTGTGGGGTGATTTGACATCAAGACAGCCTGACGGTGACACAAACCGT
>JAFGMS010000184.1 GCA_016927375.1 Anaerolineae bacterium | reverse complement strand
GAACTACGTGTCATTCCCGCTTTCGCGGGAATGACACGTAGCCGTAGCGAAAAGGATGACATTGGGCTTAAGTTGACACCTATGGACGGTGAATAATGAAAAATGAAAACAAGTCACCCACTGAAGACTTGCAGGGTTACTTTGAGTTCCTGGCTGCCTTGGGTCTCACCAAACACATGGGAAGCATGAATGCTACCAGAGAGTTGGTCGAGCTGTGCCACATCGGTGATGGTAGCTATGTCCTGGATGTCGGCTGCGGAGTGGGAGCGACGCCGATCTGTCTGGCCAAAACACACAACTGCCAGGTGCTCGGCATCGACTTACTGGAGACGATGGTTGAGCAGTCCAGGAAGCGAGCCATAGAAGAGGGGGTACAGGATCGGGTCGATTTCGGGGTCGCTGATGCACGCTCTCTACCTTTCGAAGATGACTGCTTCGATGCCGTCATTGCCGAATCGTTAAATGTCTTCTTCGACGAGAAGCTCAAAGCAGTCAAGGAGTACATGCGTGTGACCCGCCCGGGCGGGTATGTCGGGATCACAGAGATGACCTGGCTCAAACCACCCACGCCGGAAGCAATCGAATACTATAAGAGGACTGTCTATGCCGATGTTTTGGAGAGCGATGAGTGGAGAAAGCTGCTGGAAGAAGCAGGATTGAAGAATATCGTCGCCAATGCCTACCGGATCGACATCCCGGCTGAGAGCAAGGGGCGCTTTGAGCGCTATGGGTGTAGAGGAATAGCCAGGGTGATGTTGCGGACACTGCGGACGATCATCAAGGAGCCGTCCGCACGAGCGTTTCTAACAGATGTGACCTCTTCTTTTCCCAAAGATATGCTCGGTGATATGGGATATGGAGTATATGTTGGCAAGAAGTAGACTATCGGGAACAGATCATCTAGTGTAGTTAGGCGTAAATGGGCCCCGAGTATACGACCAAAGGTCGTCGAGACGCATCTCGCCCAATTGTTTAAGGTTTTCGCAGGTAACCGTAACTGACGGCTTACTTATGCCGCGAAATACTAGCCTCTCTTAACCATCACCAACCATGCACTTTCCCTTTGACAACCACCCCTAAAAATGTGTATGATCTCCCCTGGCAACCCCAAGGCGCAAGACATAAAGCGAGTACGATCTGTTGTCCAAATGTACCCCTACCCCCCGATCCTTGCTGAAGTGGCTGATACCCGGCATTGGTATCAAGCGATGGTTGGGGTTTTTGTTGCTGGGGGCAACGCTGCTGGGACTGGGTCTTGCCATGCTGCTGGTAGAACTCTACCGCGCCCAACCCGCTTCGTCGTGGCTGATCGTGGTGACGCTGGGAAGTTGGCCTCTCTGGCTGCGAGCCTGCCTGGCGGGCATCGCTGGTGTTGCATTGGTAGGGCTGGCATTGGTGCAAATCAACCGCTCGATCCTGGCCCCGCTCGACACACACAACATCAGCCTGGTCGAAGCGATGCTCGAACGCAAGCAGGGGCAGCGCGGCCCCAAGATCGTCGCGATAGGTGGCGGGACGGGGTTACCAACTCTGCTTCGAAGCCTCAAGCAGATCACATCCAATCTGACAGCCATCGTAACCGTCGCGGATGATGGAGGCAGCTCCGGCAAGCTGCGCCGCGAACTGGGGGTGCTCCCTCCAGGAGATTTCCGTAACAATCTGGCAGCCCTGGCCCGTGACGAAGGCCTGATGGCACAGCTTTTTCAGTACCGCTTTGGTGAGGGTGGTTTGGAAGGTCACAGCTTTGGCAATTTGTTCATCACCGCACTTAGCAGCATCACTGGCAGCTTTGAGCAGGCCCTTATTGAAAGCAGCCGCGTGTTGGCCATCCGCGGGCAGGTACTCCCATCGACCCTATCTGATGTGATCCTGATGGCCGATTTGCGGGAAGAGCATTCCAACGGTACCCGTCGTGTGGCCGGCGAGTCGGCTATCCCCAAGACAGCGGGAAGCATCGAGCGGGTGTTCCTGCAGCCGGATAGCGTACCTGCCTACCCGGAAGCAGTGCGGACCATACTCGCGGCTGACCTGATCGTGCTGGGCCCCGGAAGTTTATATACCAGTCTGCTGCCAAATTTGCTGGTACAGGGTATAGTCAATGCACTCCGTGCCAGTAAAGCGCTCAAAGTATATGTGTGTAACGTGGCTACCCAGCATGGCGAAACAGAAGACTACACTGTTGGTGACCATGTGCGGGCAATCGAGCGCCATATCAGCGGGCAGGTATTTGATGTAGTGCTGGTCAATGACCACTTCCCCTCTTTGATGGAAGAGGCCAACTATACCTATGTCAGGCTTGGCGAAGGGGAAGAGCATACTTTGGGAGTACGTGTCAGCAAAGCCCACATGGTGGATGAACAGCGGCCCTGGCGGCACAGCTCGGAGCAGCTGGCAAAAGCCATCCAGGCTTTGTTGGATGATTTGGGTTCATAGCGATAAGTTTTTATTGAATGGTGATTAGTTTACCGCTCACATCCGTCAGGTACGAGCTACAGAGCTAAGAGTTAAAGAATAAGAGCTCATTGCTGAATGCTCACCATTACTTTCACTCTATTCCAATCTAGTAGAAGGAGAAGTGTATCATGGCAGTTAAAGTAGGTATCAACGGGTTTGGCCGCATCGGGCGACAGGTACTCAAGGCTATGTTGGACTACTATCCCAGCGATCTGGAAGTGGTAGCCTTCAACGACATCGGCGACTTGAAGACAATGGCTCATCTGCTTAAATACGACTCGAACTATGGTCGTTTCGATCGCAATATTGAGGTAGTCGGTGATGGCCTGGTAATCGACGGGAAAAACATCAAGGCACTGTCTGAGCGCGATCCCGCTAATCTTCCCTGGGGAGACCTGGGTGTCGACATTGTGATCGAGAGCACCGGTTTCTTCCGCAAGCGCGAAGATGCCGCCAAGCACATCGATAACGGCGGAGCAAAAAAAGTCATCATCTCGGCTCCGGCTAAAAATGAAGACCTGACCATTGTTCTCGGCGTCAACGAAGATCTGTATGACTCCTCCAAACATCATGTAGTCTCGAATGCGTCCTGTACTACCAATTGTCTGGCCCCGGCCGCAAAAGTTGTCAACGACAACTACAAAATCACCCGTGGCCTGATGACCACCATTCACTCCTATACCAACGATCAGAAAATTCTCGATCTGCCGCACGAAGATCTGCGCCGCGCTCGCGCCGCTGCAATGAATATCATTCCTACCACCACCGGCGCCGCTAAGGCAGTTGCCCTGGTCATCCCTGAGTTGAAGGGAAAGTTCGATGGATATGCCCTGCGCGTGCCTACGCCGACGGTTTCCGTCGTCGATTTTGTTGCTCAGATCGAGACTCCAACCACCACCGAAGCGCTGCGCCAGGCCTTCCGTGATGCGGCTGCTCAACCCCGGATGCAAGGCATCATGCAGGCTGTGGACGAGCCATTGGTCAGCATCGACTACAAGGGCGATCCACACAGCTCGTCCGTCGATCTTGAATTTACGATGGTCTTGGGTGAGGAAGGCGACTTCATCAAGGTGGTTACCTGGTACGATAATGAATGGGGTTATTCTGTCCGCACCGCCGATCTGGCTAAGCTGATGGCAGACAAGCTCTAATCCCAGATTTCAATTGAGGCATTCTGCAGGATGTCTCTATTCTCAATCTGGTAATGAGGGGGCAGGTTCTCTCGGATGCGGTGCATCTGTGTGCCTGCCCCTTTTTGTAGAAATCAGTTCCATGTGAAATCCGGTAAACAGCTTAAATGACAGAGTATCTCTTTTACCGATGAGGTTTCATGGGCAGTTTTCAAAAGCTTTCCGGGAAACCATTAGGAGGATAAGTTTATGAACAAAAAAACAGTCCGTGATGTTGATCTGAAGGGCAAACGTGTATTGGCGCGTGTTGACTTCAATGTTCCCGTCAAAGATGGCGAGGTCACTGACGACACCCGTATCAGAGCAGCTATTCCCACGTTAAAGGCAATCCTGGGCCAGAACCCGCGCTCGCTGGCCCTGATGTCCCACCTGGGCCGGCCTAAAGAAGGCCCAGACCCCAAATACTCGCTCAAGCCAGTGGCCGCTGTACTGCAAGATAAACTAGGCATTCCGGTTGCCTTTGCCGATGATTGCATTGGTGAGGCCGCTGAGAAAGCCGTCGAGGCTCTGCCGGAAGGCGGCGTAGTGCTGCTGGAAAACACCCGCTTTCATCCCACCGAAACCAAGAACGATCTGGATATTGCAAAGCAAATGGCAAAGCTGGGCGATGTATACGTCAACGACGCTTTCGGCTCTGCCCATCGAGCCCACGCCAGCACCGAGGGTGTGGCCCGCTACCTGCCGGCCGTCGCCGGGCTGCTGATGGAAAAGGAGCTCGAATTCCTGGGGGCAGTGCTCGAAAGTCCCAAGCGTCCCTTCGTCGCCATTCTGGGCGGCGCCAAGATCTCCGACAAGATCGGCGTGATCGAGAACCTGCTTGCCAAGGCCGATAAAATCCTGGTTGGTGGCGGCATGGCCAACACCTTCTTCAAAGCTCAGGGGCTGGCTGTTGGCGACTCATTGGTGGAAGAAGAAGCAGTCGATACAGCCCGCCAGATACTGGAAAAGTCCGGCGACAAGCTCGTCCTGCCCATCGATGCTGTGCTTGCCGATGCCTTCGATGCCGCAGCCCAAACCAAGACCATCAAGGTTATAGATGGCACTTCCACCGGTTGGCGCATCCTCGATATCGGTCCCGAGACAGTCGCCCTGTTCGAGAAAGAGCTTGCCGATGCCATGACAGTCGTCTGGAATGGCCCAATGGGCGTCTTTGAGATGGAACCATTTACCAAGGGAACTTTCGCCGTTGCTGAAGCGGTGGCAGATCGCACCGGCAAGGGCGCAATCACGATCATCGGTGGTGGCGATTCGGCGGCAGCCATTCAAGAAGCCGGGCTGGCCGACAAGGTCACCCATGTCAGCACCGGCGGCGGCGCCAGCCTGGAGATGCTGGAAGGCAAAACGCTGCCTGGCCTGGCTGCGCTGAACGATAAATAGTGATATAGTTTCCCGGAAAAGTTCTCGCTAGTACAGTTGGGTAGAAAGAGCCCGGTAGTAAAAATGCCCTTCATACCCAACTGTTTAAGTGTTTCGTAGGTAACCATAACTGACGGCTTACTTATGCCG
>JAFGMS010000183.1 GCA_016927375.1 Anaerolineae bacterium | reverse complement strand
TTGTTCGGTTTTTAAAGTGCGAAATTTAGGCTTAAGCTTTTACCTTCCTATTCCTCAAAATCATTCTTTGATGCAACCCGGCGCGGCTTTCTGACGTTACTCTGATAGACCTCCACACAAAAATGAGAGACAATCATTGCACTGAATAGGAGTCTGTTATATTGTAATGTCGAGCAATGAGCTTACAGTTTTTAGTAACGGGGTATTGTGTTTATATACAGCCCTTAGCCATAAGCCGTGAAGTAACAAATCAAGACCATCATTTATAAGTTTGTCTATACTACAAGCCGTCGGCTCGTGCTACTTTGTATTGTTGTTTGAGGAACAAAGAACATAATGAACCGTTTTGACCGTTTTACCGAGCGTGCCCAGGATGCTACAACTCGTGCCTTGGAGATTTTGCAGCGCTATGGGCACACTCAAATCGATACCGAACATATTATGCTCGCTCTCCTGGAGCAGACGGACGGCGTAATCCTGCAAATCCTGGAAGCATTAGGGATAGATCAGGAGACGATCAAGAAACGCGTTGATGAAGATTTGCGCAATTCTCCACGTGCGGCTGCCATCTATGGCGGTGGCGGCGCCGGACAGGTGTTCATCACGCCGCGCGTCAACCGTGTGATAGAAGGTGCCCAGGAAGAGGCTAACCGCCTCAATGACGAGTACATCTCAACCGAGCACATCTTCCTGGCTATTCTCAATAATCGTAGCACCCCATCGGCTCGCATTCTGAAGGAGGCCGGCGTCACGCGTGAGCGGGTTCTGGAGATCATCCAGACCATCCGGGGTGGACAGCGAATCAGCGACCCGCAGGCGGAGAGCCGCTACCGCTCGCTCGATAAGTACAGCCGCGATCTCACCCGTATGGCAGCCGAAGGCAAGCTCGACCCCGTTATCGGGCGCGACGATGAGATCCTGCGCCTGATACAGATATTGAGCCGCCGGACAAAAAACAACCCGGTGCTGATCGGCGAGGCCGGTGTAGGCAAGACGGCCATCGTCGAGGGTCTGGCACAGAAGATAATGGCCAACGACATTCCCGAAATATTGATGGGTAAACGCATCGTTGCACTGGACCTGGGCTCGATGATTGCCGGGTCACGCTTCCGCGGCGAGTTCGAGGAGCGCCTCAAAGCCGTCATCGAGGAAGTGCAGCGCGCCCAAGGCGAGATCATCATGTTTATCGATGAGATACACCAGGTCGTCGGCGCAGGTGCGGCCCAGGGAGCGCTCGATGCCAGCAATATGATGAAGCCTGCCCTGGCCCGCGGGGAGCTTCAGTGCATCGGCGCAACAACGCTCGATGAATACCGCGAGCATATCGAGAAAGACTCGGCTCTGGAACGTCGCTTCGCGCCGATCTTCGTCGAAGAGCCTTCAGTGGAAGATACCATCGAGATGCTCAAAGGCCTCAAGGCACGTTATGAGGCCCATCACAACATCACTTTTTCCGGTGAGGCTCTCGTGGCCGCGGCGCGGCTGAGCCATCGCTATGTCAGTGACCGGCACCTGCCGGATAAAGCCATCGATCTGCTGGATGAGTCGGCCGCTAAAGTGCGCGTTGCACTCTACTCGATGCCCCAGGCGCTCAAAGACCGCAAGAACGAGATCGAGCGATTGATGGCCGAGGAGGAACGTTCCGTTCTATCTCGTGAGTACGAGCAGGCAGCTGAGTATAAAACCCGGCGGCTCCAGCTCCAGGCTGAATACGACAGCCTCTACGAAGATTGGCGGCTCGAGCACACATTGGACGAGGTCGTGGACGAGAACGATATCGCCGAAGTAGTCGCCCGCTGGACCGGCATCCCGGTGACGCAGATGCTGGAGACCGAGGCTGAAAAGCTGCTGCGCATGGAAGATGCCTTGCACAAGCGCATCATTGGGCAGGACGAGGCTGTCAGTGCTGTCTCGGATGCTATCAGAAGGGCCCGATCGGGTCTCAAAGATCCCAAACGGCCTATCGGCTCATTCATCTTCCTGGGCTCTTCGGGTATCGGCAAGACCGAACTGGCCAAGGCGCTGGCCGAGTTTATGTTTGACGACGAGGACGCGCTGCTGCGCATCGACATGAGCGAGTATCGCGAGCAGCACACCACGGCCAGGCTGTTTGGTGCCCCGCCCGGTTATATAGGCTATGAGGAGGGCGGACAGCTTACCGAGGCCGTCCGCCGCCGTCCGTATCGTGTGATCCTGTTTGACGAGATCGAGAAGGCTCACCCCGATGTCTGGAACGCGCTGCTGCAAATCCTGGATGATGGCCGCCTGACCGATGGCCAGGGCCGCATGGTGGATTTCCGCAATACCGTCATCATCATGACCAGCAATCTGGGCACCGAGTTTGCTCGCCGGGGCGGCACGTTGGGGTTTGTCTCCTCAAGCGACCCGCAAGCAGCAGCCGACCAGGAGAAGATCGAGAAGGCACTTAAAGACACCTTCAGACCCGAGTTCCTCAACCGCATCGATGAGGTCATCATCTTCTCGCCGCTGACGCTGGAGCAGGTATCTCAGATGGTTGACCTACAAATGAAGGAGATCGAGGAGCGGCTGGACGAGCAGGGCCTGACAGTCGAGCTTACCGATGCCGCCCGCGCCTGGCTGGCCGGTCAGGGTTACGACCCGGCCTTTGGGGCACGGCCGCTCAAGCGCGCGCTGCAAAAGTACATCGAAAGCCCGCTCTCGGTACAACTCCTGCGCGGCGACTTTCCAACCGGCACGCACGTCGTCGTCGACGCAAGTAACGAGGATGGTATCATCTTCCGCTCGGCCGGTATCGCGGCGGATATCGGGATCGATCAACCGGTGGAGACATAAGACATAGTTAGCAATAGGCCGGTAGGTGGCCAGCAAGCCGTCCTACCGGCCCTGTTTTTCGCCGTCCACATCCCCCGCAATCCCCCCAGCATCGAAACGGCAGATCAGCCAGATTACGCCCGGCTTGCGAACGGGTATCCAACTTCACCCTGACCGTCTCTTGCTAGTACAGTTGGTCAGAAATAATCCGGTAGTAAAGATGCCCTTCATACCCAACTGTATAAAGCACTTTACGCCTGACACTGGGAACGAACTTATGCTCAACTGCACTAGACTACCCCCAGTCATTCAACGCCTGCTGCTGCTTGATTGTCGGCTACCGCTCGCTGCTTGCTGCTCAGTACTGCCTTTATTGCAACAGCGTGCTCATGAGAGGTGCCAGCTTGGCCCAATCCCGGTTGCGAGCATAAGCTACTGCCAATGTCTCCAACACCAGCCGGTCATGGGGGGCCTGTTCAACCTGAGTTTCGAGATAACCTACCACGGTCGGTGGCACAGGCTTGTCATCCGTAAACAATGCTTCATAGGCTTTGCGAAGCTTATTTACAAAAGCCTGCATACGGGCATATTCCCTGCGCTCACCGATCAACCAATGAATAGTCTCGACTAACTCGCCCTCTGCAAGCGGCTTGATCAAATAGTCTCGCGCACCGGCCCGCATAGCGGTTCGAATATCGTCTGCGTCATTCACGACCGACAGCATGATCACCTGAACAGAGGCATCCTGGTGAAGGATAGCGCGAGTTGCCTCAGCACCATCCAACCCCGGCATGTCGTAATCCATCACGACCACATCGGGCTCGTGGGTGTCGGCCATAGCTACAGCCTCCTGAGCTGTGCCCGCTGAGCCAACAACAACGATGTCAGAAGCCATGGACAGCATTGCTTTGAGGTTTGTAAGAGAGTCAGGCACATCGGTGACAATCAACAGCTTGATGGTGGTCTGGCCCATTGAGAGATCCTCACACGAATCGAGGGGACAAGTGCTAGCGAAACCCGATGCACCAGGTTTCTCCTAACTACTGTAGCAGGGAGTCGCCATAACGCAAAATGGCTGATAGTTTAGCTGACGGTTTCGAACTGCTTACTGTAGACTACTCACTTCTTCTGTCAGGATAATTGACGCCACCGGGTGCCTTGCGCTTCGTCTTCCAGCAAGATGCCCAGATCGGTCAGGCGCTCGCGGATGAGATCGGCCTGCTCCCACTGTTTGGCTGCCCGGAAGCTGGCACGCAGTTCGATCAAGAGATCGATATACGGCGCGATGATTTCCTCGCTGTTGCCGGGCGCCGCACCGAGCCGGGCGACTATGCCAACCAACGCTTCACGCATAGCTTCCTCAGCCAGACGCATAGTCTGTGTGTCGCCATGCTCACGGGCGGTGCTCATAAAGGTCATGAGATCGTAGATATAGGCAGCAACACCCTCCGGGGACGGCTCAGGAGCTGCCAGCAGTTTTTCGTGACTGCTCCGGATATCGTCCCATGTGAGGCGGCCGATCTCAGGAGCATCGACCGGAACAAATCTTCCTGCTGCAACATCCGGCCGCAGCAAGTCTAAGTCGAACGAGCCGCTGCTGGAAAAGACCTGCTCGGTGCCATTGCCTCGCACCGTCACCCGGCCAACTCCTTGAACCTCACAACGGTTATCAGGCAGCCGGATGATGCAAGCCGTGTGCTCATCGATACCCAGGACGGTTGTCATTGAGGGTAGTTGTTTTTCAAGGATAGCCCAGCGCGGCTCGCCCATGTAGCAATACCGGGTATCATGATCTCCTCCGCTGTTATTGTTCCAGTGGGGGACGATACACACATCCATGCCATTGTGTCCCAGAATGTCCATTCCCTCGACCCAGCGTAAAGCTTCGCCAACTTTGTAGATCTCATAGATGGGGATGGTCAACCGGCCCACCGTCAGGGCCGCCGCGCTGGAAAAGACCAGGCAGCCTCCACGCGCCAACGTCTCCAGAATGGCATCCAAGACAGGTGTATGTCGCCAGTTACGCAGTGCGTAGGTTGGGCTGCCCGGCCCGGCAAAGATATAGGACGCCTTATGCAATTTTCGAACAGCTTCCCGGGTCTGTTCCAGCGTCGCCTGGGCGGTAGACTTGAAGGATGTGATAGTGAGAGGCGTATCCAAGCGATCCCTGAAATACTCGAAGGCTTTCTCTGACAGGGCATCTGCATTGAGCTGAAATCCGGCCGGAGTATCGATGAAGGCGGCCTGCACAGGCCCTTCGACCAATGACATGGCGTACTTGTGCACCTCGACCATGCTGGCCGCCATCTCACCAGAGCCCATCAAGACGATTGTCCCATGTGTGCTATGTGGCATCGAGCTTCCCCTGTAATGAGTGTACAGCTACCAGTGTCCGCTGACTTTGTATCTCGCTCTCTGAGCTTACCGGTCTGTGCCAGGTGTTGCCACACAAAGACTACGAGTTCCCTTCCTCATCATCCTCAAACACCGCCAGAACCCGATCCTGTTCCCAGATAGGAGCGTCTTGGGCCCCTGCCTGCTGCAAAGCAAATAGTCCTTTAAGCTCCATCATCTGGTCGCGCAACAAGGCTGCTTTCTCGAACTCCAAATTCTTGGCTGCCTGCTTCATTTGCTTCTCCAGCTCCTTGATCAGCCTGCCGAGCTCTGCTGTTGGCATCTCGTGAGGCGGCTGCTTACTGTCACCGAGGGCCGTCGCAGCCTTGACCCGCTCTGTCAGGTCGTGCACCTGCTTGACGATGCTGGTCGGGACGATGCCGTGCTTTTCATTGTGAGCCACCTGCTTGGCGCGGCGGCGGTTAGTCTCATCGATGGCCTTTTGCATGGCCTCTGAGACCTGCGCTGCATACATGATCACCTTACCGTTGACGTGACGAGCAGCGCGGCCGATGGTCTGAATGAGCGCTGTCTCAGAGCGCAAGAAGCCCGCCTTGTCGGCATCGAGAATGGCCACCAGCGATACCTCCGGCAGGTCAAGCCCTTCCCTCAGCAGGTTGATCCCGACAACCACGTCATATACACCCAGGCGCAGATCGCGCAGGATCTCGATGCGTTCCAGGGTGTCAACCTCACTGTGCAGATAATGAACCTTGATGCCCATCTCCAGCAGGTAGTCGGCCAGCTTCTCGGCCATGCGCTTGGTGAGGGTCGTCACCAATATGCGCTCGCCGCGCTCGATGCGCTCCCGGGCCTCTCCCAGCAGGTCATCGATTTGCCCCTCAACCGGTTTGACTACCACCTCCGGGTCGACCAGGCCGGTGGGCCGGATGATCTGCTCGACCACCTGCTGGCTGTGCTCCAGCTCATAAGGGCCGGGTGTGGCAGTGGTATAGATCACCTGCCTGGTGCGTTCCTCGAACTCCTGAAAATTGAGCGGACGATTGTCCAGTGCGCTGGGCAGCCGGAAGCCGTATGCCACCAACGTCTCCTTCCGGCTGCGGTCTCCTCCCCACATGCCCCTGATCTGGGGAATGGTCATGTGAGACTCGTCGATGACCAACAGGTAGTCTGGTGGGAAGTAGTCGATGAGCGTCCAGGGTGGCTGTCCGGCCGAACGGCGGTCGAGGTGCCGGGAGTAGTTCTCGATGCCCCCACAGCGACCGACCTCGCGCAGCATTTCCAGGTCGTAAGTAGTACGCTGTTCGAGCCGCTGGGCTTCCAGCAGCCGGTCCTGTTCCTTCAGCACCTTGAGCCGCTCGGCAAGCTCTTCTTCGATGTCGGTTATTGCTTCCTGAAGCGTGGTCAGCTCGGTGATGTAATGGGCCGTCGGGAAGATAGTGATCTCATCATGCTCCCGGATGACCTCACCGGTCAGGGGGTCGATCTCGACAATGCGCTCGATCTCGTCTCCCCACAAGGTGATGCGTTGGGCATACTCGCCATAGCCCGACATGACCTCAAGTGTATCACCGCGCACCCGGAAGGTCCCATGACGCAGTTCGATATCATTTCGCTCATACTGGATGTGCACCAGATGCCGCAGCAGGGTATCCCGGCGGACGGTCTGGCCGCGCCTGAGGGTCAGCATGGACTCCTGCCAAACCTCCGGTCTGCCCAGACCGTAGATGCAGGAAACAGAGGCCACGATCAACACATCGCGGCGGCTCATGAGAGAGGCGGTCGCCGCCAACCGCAGCCGCTCAATCTCCGCATTGATGTCGGTCTCTTTCTCTATGAACAGGTCCTTGCGTGGCACGTAGGCTTCCGGCTGGTAGTAGTCGTAGTACGACACGAAGTATTCGACGGCATTGTACGGAAAGAAAGCTTTGAACTCAGAGTAGAGCTGAGCTGCAAGCGTCTTGTTATGGGCCATCACCAGCGCCGGCCGTTTGATCTTTTCGATGATACTGGCAATGACAAAGGTCTTGCCTGTCCCGGTAGCTCCAAGCAGTGTCTGGTGCTGAAACCCATTCTGAAGGCCAGCAACCAGACCTGCTATGGCATCCGGCTGATCGCCGGTCGGTTTGAAGTCTGTGACAAGCTCAAAATCAGGCATGAATGTCCTCCTGGGTGAAGTGTTTCACGGAAAGTTCAAGTGAAACCCGGCAAAGGAGATACTCTGTAGTTTAAGCTACTTACCGGACTTCACACAGAACGTTGGTTCGGGGAAGAGGTGATTATATCGCGGGCAGCTCCTGGCGTCCAATCTCTTGATGAGACGCAATGAATAGGGTAAGATAGCGAACCCAATCAACAAGTTATTGTTTGATTGATGATTGAAAGGCATTCGTCGTGGTGAATGCCTGGATCATCTGTTGCTGTCCAATGGCTGAGCAGCTACTTTGAAATGTAAGAAGGCAATATAAAACATGAAAATCATTTTGCTGCAAGATGTATACAAACAAGGCGTTGCGGGCGAGGTTGTTAATGTCGCTCCAGGCTTCGCTCGTAACTATCTTATTCCCCGAGGAATGGCCGTCAAGGCGACGCCAGGTGCTATGCGCAAGGCCGAGAACCTGAGAAAGCAGGCTGATGTCCGCCGCGCCGAACGTGGGAAAGAGTTTGATGTCATTGCTGATAAGATCAGAGAGAGCAAGCTCTACTTCGGTGTCAAGGCAGGCGAGACCGGCAAGCTTTATGGCTCGGTAACCCCGGCCGACATCGCCGATCAGCTCAAGGAAGAAATCGGCCTGGACATCGACCGGCGTCGCATCGGTGATCATCCTCTGCGTGAGCTGGGCGAGTTTTCTGTGCCCGTCCGCCTGGAAGCCGGTCTGGCTCCTCTCATCCGGGTCGTGGTCTATCGCGAGGGACATGATCCTCGCCTGGAAGCTGAGGCTGAGGCAGAAGAGGCCGCAGCCGAGGTCGAGGACATTGCTGTTACTGAAGCTGAAATGGTAGAAGCAGCAGTTGAGGACAAAGGCAGCGCTGTAACTGAGGCGGAAGAGGTCGCGGCCGAGGATATAATTGTAGCTGAGTCCGAGGCAAAAGAGCCGGCAGCCGAGGATGAAAAGGGTGTCGCAGATGAGACATCCGAAGAACCCGAGGCTGAGTAAGAGCCCGCTATACTTCTTTTCTCTTGCTCGCTGCTCAACGGCATATCGCTGCCGGAAGAAGTGTTTGAAGCACAGCTTGAGTTCTTAACTCAGCGCTCAGCATTGTCTTTAAGGAAGAATTTCAAGCCAGCGGCATCGTGCTATTTATTGCCGGTGGCTTTTTGTGCGAGGTGACACCGTGGCAGATGGCGATCTCCAGACGTTGGGAATGCTCCTGCAACAGACACGTGAAGAGCATGCTCTTTCCTTTGAGGAAGTTGAAGAACAGACCCGCATCCGGGTAAAGTTTCTCCGTGCCTTGGAAAAAGGCGATGTTAGCATACTGCCATCAGTTGCCCATGCCAAGGGGTTCTTGCGTAACTATGCGCAGTTCTTGCGGCTGGATGCTAATGCTATTGTTGCCCAGTTTGTCGAGCTGACCGGCACAGAGACCAGCTCCGTCACTACCACGACTGCTGCCCCAATGAGTGCGCCTCCATCTCCACCTGCGGCTTCTCCTGTCCCAACCATTCCTGCCTTCGAACAAGCTCCGCCGCCAGAAAGCGTGCCTGCACCGATTGCGGCATCTCCTGCTGCACCTCCGACTCAGCGGATGCGTACGGCGCGCATTGAGCCAGGGCAGCAGGTTGGTCCCACCGGACCATTGGGTGCCAGACAAGAGCAGACAGTCAAGGACACAGGAACCGGACAATTCAAGAAACCCCAGGCTGCTTCCGGGCGTGTATTTCGATCTAACTGGATCATCGGCGCAGTGCTGGCTATTGGGATGATCGCGATTGTGGGGTGGGCGATTACGCAGCTCAGTGCCATCAGCGGAGATGAGCTGATCCCAACGAAGCAAGTCTCTATTGCTATTGAGACGACTGCTACCGACGAGGAAAGCGGCTCTATTCCAATCAATCAACCAACTATGGCGCTGTCACCTACCACCGGCATACCGATCCTGGATCGTGTTTTGATCTCCATGACCGTTACTCGCCGTACCTGGGTCCGTATTATTGTGGATGGCGAAATTGCCTATGAAGGCCAGGCCGTGCCAGGCAATCTGCTCCAGTACACGGGCCAACAATCCATCGTTGTGATTGCCGGCAATGGCGCGGGACTGGACGTCACCTATAACGGCCAAGACATCGGTCAGTTGGGGGATCAAGGGGAGGCCGTCGAGCGCATCTTTACGCCTTCCGGCCAGGCTACTCCTACTGCTACCGCTACCCTCACGCCAACCAGCACCAATGTCCCAACAGCAACCCCTCGTGTCTCTCCGACCCTCCCCCCTCAACGTTAGGCTGTTATATTCAAGTGGAGGATCTTTGTCCACACATAAACAGGCGCCTCTGAGGGAGTTCACTGTTTACAGTTCACAGGCTACAGTTGTCAGTGATCAATTTGCAGTGATCAATTCTCAGCTTGTAGGGGGCAATCTGAGCCAATCCCAATCTCCATCCCCTGATACCTACGACCAAAGCCCATCCCCCCTAACCCCAAAACCACAACCCCCGCCAGGGGGGAGCGTATGATGCCCAGGCCTAAACATAGCTACCACTTACTGAGTCTCGGGTGTGCCAAGAATACTGTCGATTCGGAGGGCATGGCGCAGCTTTTGAACCGTGAAGGCTGGCGGGGCACGCCGTCCCCTGAGCAGGCCAGCGTCCTGATTGTCAACACCTGTGGTTTCATCGATATTGCCCGGCAAGAAAGCATCGATGTTCTGCGCGAGCTGGCCGCCAGCAAACGCCCTGACCAGATTTTGATCGCAGCGGGCTGTCTGGCTCAGCTTTATGGCGCCAGGTTGGCGCAAGAAATCCCCGAGCTGGATGGGGTGATTGGCACCCGCCGCTGGATGGATATCCTGGGATTGGTCGAGCGCCTGCATAAGCGGGGACAGCCCGAGCCGCTTTATCATTTGCCCGATGAGGCATCAACAATGGGCACCGACGAGCGGGGGGTCTTATGTGCATCGATGCAGGGAGCCAGCGCCTACCTCAAAATCGCCGATGGCTGCCGCCGTCCCTGTGCCTTCTGTACCATCCCAATCATCAAAGGAACACTGGTCAGCCGCCCACTGGAGGTGATTCTGAACGAAGCAGCCCAGCTCAATGATATGGGCATCGAAGAGATCATCCTGATCGCCCAGGATACCACTGACTACGGCCACGACTTGGGCATGAAGGACGGTCTGGAGAGCTTGCTTGAGCGAATGTTGGATGCCGCTCCTGATGTTTCCTGGTTCCGCATCATGTATGCCTATCCCGGTTATGTGACAGACCGGCTGATCGATCTCATGGCATCCAAAGAGCGCATCCTGTCTTATCTCGACATTCCTCTCCAACACGGGCATCCTGATGTGCTAACACGCATGCGCCGCCCGGCCGGCGTCGAGTGGGTTTACCGGACCACCGAAAAGCTGCGTACTGCCATGCCTGAGATTGCCCTCCGCACCACCTTCATTGTGGGGTATCCCGGCGAGACCGAGCAGGAGTTTGAGTCGCTGCTTAAGCTCATCCGTGACCTTCGATTTGACCGTGTCGGCGCCTTTACGTACAGCTACGAAGCCAACACTCCCAGTGGCTCGCTGCCTGGGCAGGTACCCGACGACGTAAAAGAAGCCCGACTTGCCCGGTTGATGGAGGAGCAGCAGGCTATCTCGCTCCAGTGCAACCAGAGATTTATCGGCCAGACCTTACCTGTGCTCATCGAAGGCTATGGCGATGGCATCAGCATCGGCCGCTCCTACCGCGATGCCCCGGAGATCGATGGGATGGTGATGGTTGAAGATCAATTGCCGGTTGGGGAAATCGTACCGGTGCACATCACAGGTGCAATGCCCTACGATTTGCTCGGGCACGCGGCTGATAGTAGATAGCTTATGGCTTGTAGCATATTGCTTATAGCATATGGCTTATGGCCTATAGCATATGGCATGCAGCTGATACTCGTTGCCTGGCACTCGCCGCTCACATCCTCATTAAAACGCTGCTGGTTACGGATATCCATCCGTAACCGGTACTATGCAGATTTCAAGCTGCAAACATCCAAATCGCTACTATTTCTTCAATGCCTGCCTCATGTCTTTCAATGGTTGTTGCTACTCATTGCCCATCACCCATCACCCATCACTTGTTGCTCGTCGCTCATTGCTCGCTTCTTCATTCTGGCAAATCGACCAATGAGCCGCTATACTGCTCGCTAATGGTAGTAGCTCTGCTTATAGCTGGGCAGAGCAGCAGGATCGATCTCGATGCTCAGGAAACGTCTTTCTCAAACCGGTCAATTCTTTCAAAACTTTGATTACATCCTATTCGCGGTGGTGATCATCTTGATTATCTTCGGCATCTTGATGATCCACAGCGCCACGAACGAAGTCGCCAGTCTGGCTGACCGCGTCAGGAGCCAGATCAGGTACGGGATCATCGGTGCGGGTGTTGTGTTGGTCATGGCTGCCATCGATTACCGCTACCTCACCAGCACCTATCTGTGGATCTATGGTGTTATCGTGGCCATTCTCGGCGTCGTGGGCCTCCTGGGCGTCGAAGGTGAGGCCGGCGCTCAAAGCTGGGTCAATCTGGGCGTTGCAGGGTTTCAGCCCTCGGAGCTGGCCAAGATGCTGTTGATCATCGTCCTGGCCCAGCAGCTCGCCGACAACGTCGAGCAAATCGGCAAGCTCAAGACAATCCTGATCTCGCTGGGCTTTGTGATGCTGCCGGTGTTCTTCATCTTCATCCAGCCCGACCTGGGGATTAGCGTGCTGGTGATGGTGACCTGGTTTGCGATGGTTTGGGGTGCCGGGATGCGCTGGGAGCACATCCTCCTTTTCGTCGTTGTGGCTATCGTGGCCATGCCTGTCTTATGGCCGCATATGGAACCTTACCAGCAGTCCCGCATCATCACCTTCATCAACATCGATGCCGATAAAGATGCAGCCTATAATATAGAGCAGGCCTTAACCGCCATTGGTAACGGCGGCCTGTTGGGGCGCGGCTACATGCAAGGCACACAGAGCCAGCTGCGCTTCCTGCGCGTCCGCCACACCGATTTCATTTTTGCCGTCATCGCCGAGGAGTTGGGCTTTGTTGGTGCTATGCTGGTGTTGATCCTGATGGCGATTGTCGTCTTCCGTATCTTGCGGGCTGCGCGGCTGGCGCATGATATGGCCGGGAGCCTGCTCTGCTATGGCGTAGCGATGGTCATCTTCTTCCAAACCCTGGTCTCGATTGGAATGAACATCCGCCTGCTGCCAGTAACCGGCCTGACGCTGCCTTTCGTCAGCTCAGGCGGCAGCTCGTTAGTAACGCTGATGTTCGGCATCGGCCTGGTCGAGAGTGTCGTCCTCAGACACGGCGCAAGACAACCGTAACAGCATTGACGATTTGGTTGATTGACGATTGGAAAAGTGATGCGTGAGACGTGAGCCGTGACGAGTATCCAGTCTGAGTTTACAAGTCACAGATCGAAGCTTGAAAAGCTAAGAGCTGAGCAGTTACTGATACTGTTGGCGAACTCAATTGTAGGGGGCTGTGAGGAAAAAGGCGTAAAATGACAGGGACACATTATGATGAGCTATC